>JBGSRE010000072.1:0-11119 GCA_041737755.1 Oligoflexus sp. | reverse complement strand
AGCTGCTCACCGAAATAAGGCCAGACGGACTAAAGAGGAAGGCGAACACCACTCACAACAAAGCAACTCTGCTTCGAATCGCCACTCCATTGACGAACAAAACAGCGCCAGCCCGGGTTGATAATTGTCGCCGTGAAGTCGAGGCAAGATAGGACAAGGATCATTCCTCCTCCTGGCTTGAGTGGGCCAAACGGCAAAGTAGATTTAGCGAATAGCATCCTGCCACGGATTGTCTTGGGTCGATATCGATTTGAGCCAGCCCGTTATTGAGAGCCGGAGGCGGAGTGTTGGCTTCACTTCATGCACCATGCGATCACTGGCAAAGAGGACAAGAGTCCCTAGCTCCGGAAGAATGCTCCGTAAAACCTTTTGCTCGTCTTTCGGATCGTAGATCACCAACTCACCTTGATGCGCTGACTGCCAATCCGCATTGAGAAAAAAAACCAAGGACAAGCGGCGGCCGTTATCATGCTGAAAACGGTCCCGGTGCTTTTGATAGAACGCCCCAGGCTCGTAGCAAGCAAAATGACATTCGAAGGCATTGATGGCAAGAAACAGGCTTCGATTGAGCTGCTGAATAAGGCTGCGAATCGCTTCGAAAAAAAGCTCGAGTTCTGGCTGAGCATCGGTCGACTCCAGCCAATGGATCGAATCACTGCGAACGGACTCTTGCTTCTGCTGATCCACGCCCTGGCCGATCAAGGCAGCTGTGAACAGACCTTCTGTATAACGCTTCAGCAATTCGGCCGATAGTCCCTGACAAAGACTGGGTGGCAACGCTTTGGGAAGAACGAGGTAACCCTCTTCAGCCAGAGTATCCAGCATCTTTTCCGAAATCTCAAACTTGTGAACCATCAAAGCTGCCTTTGCTTAGTAAGGCCAGGAAAAATCCGAATAATCCTGTTTTCTTTTTTCTAAGAAAGCTTTGCGTCCCTCTTCGGCCTCATCAGTACCATAAGCAAGGCGCGTGGCTTCGCCTGCAAAAAGCTGCTGCCCCACAAGGCCATCATCGACGAGGTTAAAGCTGTATTTGAGCATTCGAATCGCGGTCGGAGATTTACTGTTGATTTCTTCTGCCCATTTCAAAGCGACATCTTCCAATTTGGAATGCGGTACCACTTTGTTGACCATGCCCATGGCCATAGCCTCTTCCGCACTGTAATTGGCACCCAGAAAGAAGATCTCTCGTGCTCGCTTTTGACCCACCATACGCGCCAGATAGGCCGACCCGTAGCCTCCATCAAAACTTGCCACGTCGGCATCGGTTTGCTTAAAAATGGCGTGTTCCTGACTGGCAATCGTGAGGTCACACACGACATGCAAACTATGCCCTCCACCCACAGCCCAGCCCGGCACAACGGCAATCACGACTTTAGGCATGAAGCGAATCAGTCGCTGCACTTCCAAAATGTGCAGGCGGCCCAAACGGGGGCGTGCGGATTCATTCTCCTCATATTGGTAACCGTCTTTGCCTCGAATTCTTTGATCGCCGCCAGAGCAAAAAGCCCAGCCGCCATCCTTTGGCGAAGGACCATTACCTGTCAGCAGCACGGTGCCGACGTCTGCACTGCAGCGAGCGTGATCCAGGGCCACATACAGTTCATCGACAGTTTTAGGTCGAAAAGCGTTGCGAACTTCTGGTCGATGAAAGGCAACCCTTACCGTCCCCTGTTGGCGAGCGCGATGGTAGGTGATGTCAGTAAAATCAAAACCAGGGACTTTCTCCCAAAGTTCGGCTCGAAAGAGGGGCGAAACCATCTCAGTCCTCGTTCAGTTGGCTAGTCATGGGCTGATTCTCAAATCTACTTTGAGCTCAGCCAGAAATTTGCTGGCGTGCACTAAACATGATGGCCTGGCAAAGCTTATCGTAATCGACTGGCTTATTCAGTAAATCTCGGGCGCCTAGCTTTCTTGCTTCTTCAAGGCTGATTTCAGAATAACCACTGACTAAAAAGACTAAGGGCCTGGGCTTTTTCATGGCACTGATTCGTGTCAAAAGATCGACACCACTGCCATCTGGCATCCGCACATCACTGACCACCACATCAAAATTACCCTTACAGATCATCTGATAGGCGGCGTTGCCACTCTCGGCTTCTAGCACCTGAAAACCCTTGTCGATTAATATAAACGCAACCAGTTCGCGCAACACCGGCTCGTCATCTACTACCAGCACCGAAATTGGATGGTCGTTCATTAATAGCACCCATGAGTCTAAATCAGGACCTTGATTCTTATAATACAGAAGCCTAAGGGATCCCTCAGTTTTTTTCAATCTTTTGAAGTTCTTCAGAATGGAGGGCGGAAACTATGCAAATGCATGGCCTTGGCGGTTCACTATTCGGCAATTATAGCCGATACCAAGCAGAGTCGATTCAGACCTTCTACTGGGGTCACCATGTATTACGGACCGTCTTGGTTAACAATAGAATCCCCCCAAAAAGCCGAAGGACATCGGCGCAGTCCACCCAGCAAGGGCGTCACCGCGCTTTGGGTCATCAGCCTTGGCTTTTGGCTCGGACTGTTTATTTATTGGCCCTGGCCGGACCGACTGTCATGGGCTTACGGTAGTTTTCTCTGCTGGGCAATTGCTGCCGTCTGGCTATGGGGTAAAAAAGCGCCACTCCTGGCTTTGGGTATTTTCGTGTGTACTGGCTGGATACTGCACCGATCGAATCCGTCGAGTGAGGAAACCTTTGCCTGGATGAGCCCCAGTTACTTTGTCTGGCTTGGCCTAGTGTTTTTGAGTAGCCTCTGCACTTGGTTCTGGCAAGACTCTCGGCGAACGGTCCCCCAGGAACAGAAACACCAGCCAGAGCTGGAAGAAATTCTGCTGCACATGGCAAGGATGTCTTCGATTGGCAAAATGACCAACAGCATATGCCATGAAATGAAAAACTTGATCGCTGTCATCGTTGGCTATATGGAACAGCTTCAAGACGAACAAGATCTTTCTGATCGTAATCGTCGTAAAATCGACCGCAGCCTTTTGGCAAGCGAGCGAATGATCTTGATCCTCACTCAACTTCGAAATGCTGCTCGGCCGCTTGATCAGGATCCCGTGCAGAGTATGGAACTCAATCTTTTGATCCAGGACAGTCGCCAATTCCTCAACCACCATCTGCTTTATAACGGCATTGAAATGGACCTGAATTTGGCTCAGGATCTGCCCGCCATGAGCAATGTTTCAGCCCAGGTGCAGGCGATTTTCATTCAGCTTTTGAATCATAGCATCGACAGCTTTAAGAACAGCAAAAAAAGCGACGGTTTGGCAAAACGAATTTCCTTAACGACTGAAAGGGATGGTTCTTCGCTGCTTGTACACTATCGTGACAATGCGATTCGATCCTTCTCTCTCACTCCGCCTGAGGCTTTTGACCTATCCCATCACCTGCGCATTAAGCAAGCTCTCAATGGCTTTAACTTGTTATTGTTGCAGCAAGGAATGCTGGGGATTGGTGGGAATTTAACGATTCAGCAGGATGCTCAGACTGGGCTTCAAGCGGAGATGGTTTTCCGCTCACAATCAATGCCCCCGATCGAAGCCGAGACGGAGTTGAACAAAGAACTCCGGGTCTCTTGATCATGAGGCACAGCTCGGGGCTTTCGTTTACTCATCACTTAGACTTGAGAGCAAAAGCAGGATATAGCTAATATCCAGGGGCTTAAGAGCAACAAAATGCTTCGCGTTGTTCAGCATCTGGCCTAGCGGCTTGACCAAAGCCGGTTGAGAACTCAGAATGATAAAGACTCCTCTATGAGCTTTGAGCTTCACCAAATCCTTCTTGGCCTCTTCCAGTGGCAGATCATCGATATCGAAAATTATTGGGTGATTGCTATCAAAGGCCCGCTTCATGAGACTCTCGGTCTGAGAACCTGTAATAGCCGTGAATCTTAAGGCTTCGAAGAGAGTCTTATAGCGCCCACGGGTGAATTCATCGCCCGATATAATGACGACAGGCTCCTGATGTAGACTCATCTTGATCGTTTTTGAGGATCGCAGATAGGCCCCACACATGTCGGTGACCGTCAGCATGCCGATGATATCTTTTTCATGAATGGAGCCATCAGCAACTGGGAAGTGCCGCATGCGTCTTTGAAAAAACATATTCTGTACATCTTCTTCGAGATGGCTCAAACGCGCAAAGCTCACCGGTCGAGTCATAAACGCTGCCACCATGGAATCCATCTTTGCCTGTTTTTCCAGGAGACTAAATTTTTGGACAATATCCCTTTCCGTAACAATCCCAGCAACCAATCGGTCTTTATTGAGGGCTAAGACACTGCTAATGTTCTGGTCTCGCATGGTTGCCACCACTTCGGCCATCGTCTGCTCAGCCTCGACGAACACCAATCTTTTTTGGATTAATCCCTTCATAGCTTGACTCCCGCTTGTGAGCTTTGCATCTACTATTGTTCGCCGAAGCACCAAACGAGTCAATACTGGAGGTGGTCTAAACTCCAGATTGAAAATATAAAATATCCTTGTATGCAATTTACCCGCGCGAACCCGGCAGGAACGGCGTCGGTTCGGGAGCGAGATTCATGGGATTGAAGACGAAGCGCCGAATATACTTTTCCGGCAAAGGCATATCCCTCGATAAGCTGAGAACCTGATAGAATTCATCTTTTTTCAGGCGCGGCAAAGAAGCTTTTTGCTCGGGGCTCATGGTCTTGAGTGCCGTCTGCAGATAATAAAGTGTTTGCAACTGCAAGACTCGGCCTTTTTTCAGCACCGCCGACTGATACCGAGAACCCCTTTGTCTATCAGTCGCGTTGTGGTAGCATCCAACCCATTTGTTCAGACAACGCTGATAGATTGTTTCACCAAACTTTTCAAGCAGATATTCGACTTGTGCGGCTGGTGAAAGCATGCGGATAGGGTCTTTGCCGAAACCGTTCTGGTGCCAAACCCAATTGAACTGCATGGCTCCAATGTCTACATTGGCGGCGTTTTCCGTTGATTGCAGTGATTTCTTTTTCATTTTATTGAGAAAATTTATCGCCTGAGGTCCACGGTACACTTTTCCTCCTGCTTCGGAATTGTCTCTTGCAATCACAAAACGAAAGCTGGATTCCTGATTGGCAATTTGCCAGATAATGTCTGGATTGGTGGTCTGGCAGGCTGCTGAAGCTAATTCTTGCAGATAAGGACGTTCCTCTTCGGATACAACTTGTGGATTTACTTTGGCTGCTGTTTCCCGAAAAACAGTTTCACAGTTTTGTCCAGCATGGGCAGCTGCGTATAAAATTACGCTGAGCGTGACAGGACCCATATTTTGCAAGCCTCTCATAGTGGTTAGAGAGCTTTGCTGCAAAAGCCATGAGCACACGGCCTTTGAATCAAAGCAATGACTTGACAAACACTTGCGTGACTGTAAAGCCGACACTGATGCCATCCCACAAAGGGGGGGACGCGGAATACTACGTCGAGAATTGAAAAAAAGGAAGACAAGGAATCATGCAGAGTCGAATGGGCCGGTTTCATGCTTCAAGCAGAATCGCTCCAAGGCCCGTCCAGAGCTTTATCCACAGCTTCACCCCAGCGAACAAGCAGGAAGGTGACGTCATCCGAAGGCTTATGTTCCTTCCAAACATGAAAGGCAACTTCGAGGATTTGCCGGCGCAGCTCGAGGGGGGACCGGGTGTTTTCAAGAACTTTTTCTAGACTTCTAAGGTTGATTTTCTCGCCCTGAGGGCCTATGTTTTCCAGCAATCCGTCAGTAAAGAGAAAAAGGGCGTCACCTTTCTCTAACTGAAAGTTTCTTGGTTTCCAGTTGCCATCCGCGCGATGACCGAGCGGACTTCCTGCTGCCTTCATACCACTCACTTTATTGTGACCCAACAGCAATCCTGGCTGGTGCCCAGCGCTGATCATGGTGCCTGCACCGGTTTTGCTGTCGATACCGATGAAAGCCATCGTCATCAGTCGATCGACTTTCGCACCCGTCTCCAAGACCGTTTGATTGGTTGCCTTGACCAAGGTCATGAGAGTGTCTTCCATACTCAGCTGCATGCCGGTAATCTGAAAGGCATAGAGAGTCGAATAGATCGAACCTGCAGCGGTCCCGGTAATCAAGGAGGATGGCACACCATGGCCCGTGACATCACCGACGAAAAGATAGAGTCTTTGCTGCTTCTCATCTTCATAGTAGCCAAACCAATCGCCACCACTAATCTCGGCAGATCGATAGTAATGGGCAATCGCATAAGAGGAGCTTATCGTTTGATTGGGTAGAAATGCGCTCTGCACCTGCCGGACTTCACGAAAGGAGGCTTCCAAAGCACTGGCTTTAGACGATAATTCAATACGTCCTGCAGTGATCTGAGCCAGCAGCTCCAAGACTTCGATTTTCTGTCCACTGAAAGCATGGGAAGTCTGGCGATGCTCCAAATAGAGTGCACCTAGGAGTTCATACGCATCACGATCACCAGTAATAATAGGCAAACAAACAATAGCCCGCACACCGCTTTTTCGAATATAAAGCTCTTTCTCCAGTCCAGGAAGCATGCTCTGCGCCACGTGAGCGTCATCGATCACGAGCTTACTTCGGGTCCGTTCGATATAACCGATCACAGGCCAACAGACGCTTGAGGAATCCTGAATAGCATCAGGATTTTTAACATCCACCTGACCGTCCATGAAGCTGCTTATGACTTTCCAGTCATGAGTCACGCCATCGCGAGTGAGCAATTGACCTGACTGGGCCCCGGAAAGTTGAGCCGCATAGGCCACGACTTTTTTAAAGAGCATCCGGTCATCCGATTCGCGAGAGATGTCGGCAATGGCTGCGCGAAAAGATATCAACTCATTGCTGCCAGTGGTCGCCAGGTCTTCCAAATGCGCAAGGTTACTGGCCAAAGGCAAGCGATTCAGAAGGATCTGAGCCTTGCGTGTGCCACCCCATTCTGCATAAAGCCTTATGGCTTTGTTGAGCCAGTGATTCGCACTCTCTTGAGCCCGCACGGCTTGGTAGATCAAGCCCAAATGTTCCGCGGCCATCGCCTCTTCAAAATGAAATCCTGCCGCCCTTGCCGCGAGCATAGCCTCATGCAGAAGGCGCATGGCCTCTTCATAACTTTGGTCCATTTCGGCTAGAACAGCTTGAATAATAAATACTCGATGCTGAATATTGCTCGGTGCTTGATTCATAAAGACTTTGAGTTGGGCCAGATTCTTCTTCACCCCGCGCTCCAGACGTAGGCGCTCCCAACCAGAGCTTTTTTCCAGCTTGCGAAGCCTCGTCATAGCACCATAAAAGAGCACCGTTGTGAGTCCCCAGGAACCCAGTACCGCCTCACGTAAATGATCTGCACGCTCCGCATGGCGAAGAGCAGCCGTCCAATCTTCAGCGAAATAGGCCAAGATCAATTTTGCCGAATGAAAGTAAAACGCGCAGTCCTGGACGGTATTAAGGAAATTGCTATACTCGTCTTCATCAAAGTGATTGCCTTTCAGAAGGATTGGGTCACCCGCCTCACCGAGTAGGACTTCTGCCGCCTGGACAAAGATCGCTCGATGCGGAATCAAATGATCCTGATGCAACTCATCCAAAACACGCGCGTATTTTTGCATCTCATCTAAGAATATTTTTAGCGGTCGGCCCGATTGAAAACTATAGATTGCATAGAGGTTAAATGAATGGGTCGCGAACTCATAGTCACCGCAATCCAATGCCCTTTGGAAATTACCGAGTAAGGATTGAATACTGCGGCCTACCGGTTCTAACCAGGGCCTTATAAAGCCGTGATAAAGCAGTTCGACTCGACATTTGATACTGGCGTCCCCCACCCTTTCGGACTGTTCGCGAGCGATGCGGGACAATTCCTTGGCATAGGAAAAACTGCCTGAAAGTCCCAAAAGAATCATCGCAAAGCTTTGGCAAACGATGGGAAAGGATTGAATGTATCCCGTCTTATGTCCGACCAAAATCGCTCGACACACCAAAAGTGGGGTGAGAAAAGGCTCTACCAAATAGGTCGCCGAAGAAACCCGCTCACTCAATCGAAAGGCCGCCTCCAGTTGAGGATTTGGAGTTGGGCCCTTACGCATGATGCCTTCCATTAACTGGCGAGGATCGCCAAGACGAATGACTCGGAACAGCTCCTTCACCACTTGCGATCGACCGACAAAATCTGGCAAAGAAAGGCCGAGTTCTTGAATGACACGCTTGCCGTAAAGAATCCCTTGAAAGATATTGCGCCGCAAAAGATCTTCCACCATCAACTCCTGGCAGGCGAAAGCATCCAAAGGGTTTTTAGCATTTTCCACCACTTCGCGTACAGCCTGATCCAGTTCTTCGCGCATTTCATACATGAACGCGGCAGCTGCCTTTTCGGCAAAAAGATCCAAGCATAGCTGATAGTGTCGCTCCCAGCGATCCGCTTGAAATCCCGAAAGCGCCTGCTGAACCAGATGCAGGCAGAGTTCGTAGTCACAAATTTTGCGAGCCTGCCGTGCCGCAGCCAGATTCACCAGAGCCAACTCCTCGGCATGCTGCACAGAATGTTCCATATTCGACTGATCGAGGCTGCGTGCTGTCATCATCAGAATCTGCAGCGAAGGCGAAGTCTTGCCTTGATCACGCAGGTAGAGGTAGATCTTTTGATGCAAAAGGCGATTCTCGGCGGGAGACAGATGATTGAGAATATTGTCGCGCCACCCCCTACCAACGAAGAGGAACTGGCAATTTCGCCTCGGATCGACTTGGAATTGACTGAACTCACTGGTACGCACAGCGATGATCAGACCATGAGCAATCGCATCATGCAAAGCATCAGCAAGACTGCAGCGCACTTTATCCGCCGGCAAGAGGGCATGCAAATCTTTACTCTGAAAGTTCATACCTAAAATGGCTGCATACTTTAAAAATTCAAAACCAGGATGCCTGTTCCATTCGTCCTGAACACTGACTAGATTTGGGCTAAGTTCCTGGCAGACGGTAAGAATGTCTGGACTCACATGCCAACTATGTCCCTCATGGTCATAGCGCAAGGCACCCAAGCCTGAAAGCTTCATGAGAATCGTTTCAATGATTCCCACGTCGCCATGACTCAATTGATGCAGGAGCTCCCCTAAAGCCGGAATGCGCTCATCCTGACTTCGCAAGATATCTTGGATCAGCAAAGCGATATCGGGACTTTCCAAGCGCTGAACGGGAATTTCCACATAAAAGGGCAAGGCTGTGCATCGCCTTAAAAATTCTTTGAAGTCGCCCGACAGTGGTCGATCATCCTCGCGATAGGCTCCGATCAAAAGCAGGTGCGGAACCGGATCATGAATGGTGAGACTGACGAGAATCCGGGCCGTACTGCTGTCCATGTACTGCAATTGGTCGAGAAAGAGGATCAAAGGATGATTGGGTTCGCACAGGACTCGAACCAAATTCTTCAAGGTCAATTCAAAGCGACTTTCCTGCTGTTTGGGCGGCAGATTCACTAGCGGGTTAGTGCCAGGGCAAAGTTGCTGCAGGCTCGGTAAGAGGTCCATCAGGACAGCGAGGTTAATCCCACAGGCTTCGGCGATTTTTTTGCGCCAGTATTCCAATTCATTTTTTGGCCTATACAAAAGCTGCAGGAGGTGCAGGTCTAAGGTCAGGGCTAGGCTTTCATAAGGAATTCCCAGCCGATGCTGCTGCAAACTGCCCTGCAGAAGGTAGCCTCGACTTTTGGCTAGCGGCCGCCAAAGTTCCTTGACCAACAGCCCTTTGCCTGCGAAATCAGGACCGCGTAGCATGATGAAGAATGGTCGACCATCGAGAAATTGCTCGACGTTTTTGACCAAGCAAGACAGCGCTTCCGCGCGTCCATAAATTTTTTCAGGAAGACTCAGCTTGTCCGGTACATCGGTTGTAGCAAGAGTAAAACGCGTGCTGAAAGCTACGGTTCCATTGATAATCTCCGAAACTTTTTCCAGATCGTGACGAATGCCATCAAACGAAAGATAGCGATTCACGGGCACTTTTTCCTGAAGTTTCTGCACGATTTGGGACAGGGTCATCGGCAGACCCTCGACGATCTTATGCAAAGCTTTGGGGATCACGGCAAGGTGCTGATAGAGAAGCTCGCGGGCATCGGCACCATTGAAGGCGTTGCCGCCGGCAAAAATACGATAGAAGACTTGACCTAGAGCATAGTAATCACTGCTTCTGGACAGTCGAGTTTCAATCTGACCGAACTGCTCTGGCGCAATGAAAGGCAAAGACACTAAAGGCAGCGGGATATCTTGAACCAAAGCTTCGCGATGCCCGCTTTTGACCGCGTAATACAGATCCTGAAAACTAATCTTCTGGCCATCTTTGCTGATACGAATCAGGTGCGGGCAGAGCGTGCGATGCACCAGTGCTACTTCATGCATCATGCTCAATGCATCGAGAATATTCAGGCAAAGCTGAAATTTTTGCGGAAGAGTTAAGGGTTCGATATGAAGGAAATGATCCAGACTCAGGGTATCAGTCAAATGATAGGCAGCCCAAGTCACTGCCCCTTCCTGCCAAACACTAATCAATTCAGGGAAGCAAGGCAGACGAAAACTTTCGAGCAGATGGGCCTCCGCTTCCAAAAACCCCACATGCCACTCAGGATGAAGATCCCGGTCGAAGGACTTCAGCAGGACTTTCACCCCTTCCGTAGTGACAGCAGAAGACACACGGATCCCGCAAAGCTCGTAAAGAAGCTCGGCATCCTTAAAAAATTGACTGCTCCAGACACTCATGTGACCTCACCACAGGGCTGAACCCAGAGTCGTTTCGGGTGATTGGGAAAAAAATTGAGATCATTTCTCTGGTGATTTTGGCTTAGCGCCATGCTAACTAGTCGCTGTCGCGAAATTGAAAATTTCGCGCAGGGACTATCCTGAGCGAAGCGAAGGATCTCGTGGAATCAGGTACTTATCGGCGAGATCCTTCGTCGTTTCACTCCTCAGGATAGTCTCTGGCGCTTTAGGCGCCAGAGACTAACTAGGAAAAATTTTCTTATGGGAAGGCCGACGGATATTCCGAAGGCTTATTTATGGAAAATCGCTTTACAGTTAAATCTATTCAACTGGCTCAGGAGAGCTTTGAACTGGAAATTTTTGCGGATTTGGATCAAGAATTCACTGCGCATTTTGATGAAATGA
>JBGSRE010000071.1:0-5669 GCA_041737755.1 Oligoflexus sp. | reverse complement strand
TCTTTGTCTGACATGACCGTGCCCCCTTAATCGGATCTTTTAGCCTGCGATCTTGGTCACCGCCGCTACCAACTGATCCGGTTGGAAAGGTTTCACCAGCCAGCCTTTTGCCCCAGCAGCTTTAGCTCTTTGGATAAGATCGGAAGCACCTTCCGTGGTCAGCATGATGACAGGCACTGTATTGCCTTCCGCCTTCAGCTTTTCCACCATTTCCAAGCCGTTCATATTCGGCATGTTGACATCGCTGATGACCATAGCGATGTCTTTGTTGGCCTTCAGCTTTTCGATGCCGTCAGCTCCATCTTCTGCCTCAATGACTTCATATCCACCTTTGGTGAGAGTAAAGCTCACTTGCTGGCGAATTGTTTTTGAGTCATCCACGATCATGATCTTCTTACCCATAAAAATCTCCTCCTCACTTCGGGGGCTGAAAAACCTTAACTCACACGCTTCATTTCTTTCGGATGACCGAAGATCCTGTGAAAAATCAATCGTTCATCCTCACTGGTATAACTCAAATAAACCTGGGTCAGAACCTTGTTGCGAAAGCCTTTTATCGACTCGGCACGGGCATTCTGCTTGAAATTGACCAAAAGTTCGGACAATTCATTTTGCAAATTGTTCATCGACGAGATGATATGGGAAAGACGCTGAGCAATCACATCATCGACCGAGACTGCACCAATAATCTTGGCAATTATATTCTGCAAATCATGATCAAGACCGCTGATTGCTTCCATGTGTTTGGAAAAAAGGCCACCGGTTCGCATCAACTTATTTTCTAGATAATCTTTGCGCAGGGAATCATTAGATTGCCCAGATAGGATTTGCGTTTCATTCTTTTCCAATTCCTTGCTGGAAGAACTAACAAAACCTTGGGATGCCTTGTCCTTTACCAGTATCTCGTTGGCTTTCACTTTCTTTTCGGTAGCGACGTTGTTCATGGACATCACCGAATCCATCACATCAGCTACCGTTTTTTCCATAAGGACACGAATCGACACCAGCTGCTGTTCGGTTAGCAGGGTGAAATCCCGCAGAAAATCTACGAGAATTTTCGAAGCGGTAATACTGTCCTTACTCTCGATCACGAAGACGCCTCCTGGGGCACCATGGCTTGCCGGAAAAAAGAGGTTTCCCGACAGGGCTCAAATCCTGTACTGACCTCAAGCGTATCGGTCATGGAAGTGGATGCTTGAATAAAAGAGCTCAGAATTCCGGGAAAAAAAATGATATCATGGTATCTTTTGGCCCCAACAGGCTGATTGAGCTTAAGAAAAGGCCACCCCCGTCAGGATTTTGACAAGGTCGGCTCATCGGTGGGATCATGCTATACTAACCCCTGATGCGACTCTATCCCCCTACTGCTGCGAGTTCCAGAGAGTGAAGACCAATATACTTGAGTTCTTTTATGAACATGTGGATGAAGACGACTGGCTCACAGGCCTCGACCTCTACACCTCGGGCAAGGTTGAACAGATTAAGGCCATGCATGGCCTCATAACCTCACGCATCAGCTCAGCAGGAGGGCGTGGCGAGGAAACACGGCTTAAAATTCATCCCAACGGACATTGCATCCAATGGATCGAATGCACTTGCAAGAAAAACCGAAGTGGCGGTCAGTATTGTGAACATTTGGCTGCTTTTATGATTTCTATCGATCGGGAGAAGTCTGAGCTTCTGGCTACTCTGGACGCCCGCATGCCTTTGAAACATCCAGTCGCGGTTAGACGCAAGAATATTAAAGCCCAGATCGAAGGGGAAAAGCGCGATCGTGGTGAGGGTGCAGCGCAAACAATTTTGACCCATTTAAAGGGCAATATCCAAAGCGTAAGGCTGCTGGCCAATGGTCCTTCGATGAAGGTACGCCTGGAAATAAAACCCGGCGAATATACCAACTACCATCTTGAACTGGATGACGCAGCTAAATTTCTCCTCGCTCATCCCAAGCTCACCACGGCCAGCGACGAGGTGAAGGTCCTCAAGGTCTTCAATGTAACAGCCATACGTGGGACCCGGATTTTTCAGGAAGACGATGAAAAGGTTGTGGCCGAACGTGTAGTCGTGATTCCCCATCCGCCAGCAGCATTCCATAGGCTGGCTGAAAAAGAACACGCAAATTCTATTTTTCCCGAAGCGCATAAGATGCTGACACGCATGGAGCCTAAGGGAAAAGACGGGTACTTTGAATTTGTTCCGCTCAAAGCTGGCAGTAAATATCTTGGTAAAGAATACTTCTTTCTGCCCGAGCGGGGGTTTTGGAAACTGACCGATGATGATGTCAGTTCCGTTTGGAATGACCTACCAATTCGTAAAATCTTTAAAGATGATGCGTCAGCTAACTTTATTCAGGACAACTTCTTTGAGTATATCAACGAAGGTCCAATCTGGCTCGACAAGAATCTTAAGGGAGCAGCGATTGAAAGCGCTCCCCAACTCAAAGAAATCCGCATTCACAAAGCCGCAGACGGCTGGTTTTTCCTAGATCCTCGCTATCAAAGCGGGCAAGAATCTATCTCTATGCTTGATCTGGTCACGCAGTACCGCAAAAAGAAGCGGAACTACATCCGTCAGGGCGAAAAGTGGATCAAAATCCCTGATTTTGTCAAAGATCATAATTGGGAAACGGATGAAACAGGGAAATTTATCAAGGTTAGTGCCCTGGGCTTGATGCGTCTCAAAGCGGCTGTCGGTGACTTCGATCAGTTCGTGGGATCCAAGAAAGTTTTGAATCAGATCCGCGATCAGCTCGAGTTCAAAAACAATATCAAGGTACCAAGCCTAAGTCACACCAAGTTGAAACTTCGGGAATATCAATTCACCGGCGTCCAGTGGATGTGGTGGCTTTATGAAAACAAATTGCATGGCCTGCTCGCCGATGAAATGGGTCTGGGCAAGACTCATCAAGCCATGGGCTTGATGTCTGCAATTCAATCCCGCAAAACCAAGTCGCATTTTATTGTCATCGCACCGACGACAGTACTGGATCATTGGGAAGACAAAGTTATTAATTTCTGCCCGAATCTGAAGGCCTTCAAACATCACGGGCCTAAGCGTAGCCAAAACATCAAAAAGATGATGGAAACCCATGATCTTATGATTACTAGCTACGGCGTACTTTTGCGCGATGCCAAGCAGCTCCAGGCGATTGCCTGGGATTCCGTGATCCTAGATGAAGCCCATTTTGTGAAAAATCATGATACCGCCACCTACCAAGCCGTATGTACTTTGTCGGGTGATATTCGCATTTGTTTGACCGGGACACCGATTGAAAATCACCTCGGGGAAATGAAGAATCTTTTTGATTTTCTAGTACCAGGATATCTCGGTTCGGATGAATACTTTCGCCGAAATTTCATGCAACCCATTGAGAAAAGTGGCGAACCAGAAACCGAGCTGGCTCTGCAGAAGCTCATTCATCCCTTTAAAATGCGACGCAATAAAGCCAATGTGCTCCACGATCTCCCAGAAAAAGTGGAAGACATACGGCACTGCGCTCTGTCCAATGATCAGATCAAGATCTATCGCGAAGTTCTGGAATTGAAAGCTAGGCCAATTCTGGAAACTCTCAAAGATGAGGGATCACCAGTTCCTTACCTCCATGTCTTTGCTGTTCTGACTCTACTTAAGCAAGTCTGTGATCATCCGCTTTTGGTTCATCCAGGGCGTTTGGACCAATATGAAAGCGGCAAATTTGAAGTGCTCAAAGAAATTCTTACGGAAGCGCTGGACAGCGATCATAAGGTTGTTATTTACAGCCAGTATGTGGAAATGATTCGCTTGATCAGTCAGTACTTGGACAGTCAAACCATTCATCATGTAGTCCTGACTGGTCAGACTAAAAATCGAGGCAAGGTCATTGAAAAATTTCAAACCGATCCCAGTTGCAAGATTTTTGTCGGTTCCCTCCTGGCCGGCGGAATTGGTATCGATTTGACCGCTGCTTCGGTGGTGGTCCATTACGATCGCTGGTGGAATGCCAGTAAAGAAAATCAGGCCACAGACCGAGTTTATCGTATTGGACAGAATAAAAACGTACAGGTGCTGAAACTAGTCACCCGTGGGACGTTGGAAGAGAAAATTGACGCACTCATCAATGTTAAAAAAGAGCTGTTTGAGAAGTTCATGGATCGGGATGAGGAGATCTTTAAGACTCTCACCCGGAGTCAACTGATTGATCTTTTGCAGTAAAAGAACAACCCAGCAAAAAGCCTCTTTCGTTATTCGCGAATGAGGCTTTTTCTATTCCATTTTGCCCAACAATCAGGTGGCCAAAACAGAGTCAATGAAATTTCGAATCCGGTATCGGACCATTTCGCGACCGATCAGTTCCATACTTTCTGTGAGGGGCGGGGAATCCTTGCGACCGGTGACAATAAGACGAATCGTCATAAAATAGTCTTTGGGTTTCCAGCCGATCTTTTCGCGAAACGCATTCAGAAGGTCATGGAGCGGCTTATTCTGCCAATCAAAGAGCTCATCCAGCTGCTCCAGCAGCTGCTTAAGCATCTCCTTAACTTCCGCTTTGTCCTTGCTTGCGGGCAGCACCTCGATATGCTTGTAGTCGAGGGCACCATTAAAGAAAAAGGCGTTGTTATCGACAAATTGTTCAAACCGAGACATTCGCTCCAGGGCCAGCGGCTTCAACCTAAGAAGGAATTCGCTGCTGAAGACTTCTTCCCGAATATATCGAACAAAAGCTTGATCATTCATCTTGTGCATATAATGCTGATTGAGCCATGTTAACTTCACTAAGTCAAAGACCGGACCGCCAATTGAAATCTTCTTTAAATCAAAGGCTTGAACCATTTCGTCCAGAGTGAAAATCTCTCGATCTTCCCCATAACTCCAACCCATCAGGCCAAGAAAGTTCACGATCGCTTCAGGCAGCATACCGGCGCGGCGATAGTAGGTCAGTGCCACTGGATTCTTGCGCTTGGAAATCTTCGATCGATCGGAATTTCGTAGCAGCGGTAAATGACAGAAGACAGGTTCTTCCCAGCCAAAAGCACGATAAAGCAAGGCATGCTTGGGAGTGGAAGAAACCCACTCCTCGGCACGAATCACGTGGCTAATCTTCATCAAGCGATCATCCACGACGTTGGCTAGGTGATAGGTCGGATATCCGTCCGTTTTCATCAAAACCTGATCGTCAATCTGCTCATTATCAAACTCTAGATCCCCACGCAGAAGATCGTTAAAACGTGTGACTCCTTCTCGGGGTACTCGCAGCCGAACAACATGGGCAGTGCCAGCCTTGAGCTGCGTCTTCACTTCGTCAGGGCTCAAGTCCCTGCAATGACCGTCATAACGGGTGGTAAGATGGGCTGCCTTCTGGGCAGTACGCACTTCATCCAAGCGTTCGGCTGTGCAGAAGCAGGGATAGGCGTGACCCGAATCCAGCAACTTCTTGGCATATTCACGATAAATATCGAGCCGTTCCGATTGCCGATAAGGGCCATAGGGACCGCCGCAATCCGGACCTTCATCCCACTGAAGACCCAGCCACTTCAAGGAAGAAAAAATTTGATCTTCGCTCGAAGCCCTGGCCCGCGACTGATCAGTGTCCTCAATTCGCAAAATAAATTTTCCGCCGTGCTTTTTGGCGAAAACATAGTTAAATAGGGCCGTATAGGCAGTTCCCACATGGGGATCACCGGTTGGGGAAG
>JBGSRE010000599.1:0-3331 GCA_041737755.1 Oligoflexus sp. | reverse complement strand
GTGAATCACCGCCCGTTCCACATAACCTTGTGGGAAAAAATAAAGATATGCGAAGCCTTCCTTGCCCAACTCTTCCAGGGTCTGCAGCCTGCCATGATGCTCAGCCTGCATACTTCGAATGTTAAACTGCGGTCCCAATTTTCTCACTTTCCACTCTGTATCTTCCACCATCTTCCAGTCCACTGGGGCCAATTTATCTTTCGCGGCGAGGAGGGGAGATGTGGGCATGATCACTTTTTCCGCTTCCGAATCTTCGACTTCTTTGCCCGCCAGGATCTTGTATTGCTCGAATTCCTCATCAAACTGGGCGATCTTATCCTTGATCTCATCGGGCGTTGGATCGCGATCTAACTTTTCATCGCCTAAATAGAATTCCTGACGCTCGGTGTTTTCCAGCCAATAATCTCCGCTGCCAAATGAAAACACCAGCCGATGGGGCTTGCGCGAGAGAACGGTCGTGTCGTAGGCAGCTCGGATATCACCAGCCAGACCGCCTAATTTTTGCGCGGCTTCGGTCTGCTCAGAAATAGTAAAATTGGGGGCTGCCACTGCAAAAATAACCACGGCCAAAGTGATGACCACAATCATTTCGATCAGGCTGAATCCAGCATCCTTACCGGAACGACGCTCATCTTCTTGCCCAGGAAAAAACCTGAAAGAAGATGAGCCTTTGCTGCTCGTGAGACATACGACCGCTGTGCGCCCAGGGCACGACTCGGTCTGGCGCCAATTCGATTCCGTCATAGCCCATTCCAAGACCTGCGAAGGCTCAGCAGGAAAAGAGGTTTACTGAGGCGCGCCTTCGCCTGTTTTGGGTGCGGCTTCGGGTGGATAGACAACGTCATCTTCTGTGCCTTCCTGACGATCTGCCCCTGCACTTATGATTTTGAAGGCTTTAGGTCCTGTCGATTCGTATCGATAGGGATTGTCCCAGGGATCGTTGATTTGATTCGGCTCCACATAGGGGCCGCCCCAGTTTTTAGCGCTTGCAGGCGCTTCCACCAAAGCCTGGAGACCTTCTTCCGACGTCGGATAGCGGAAGTTTTTCAAGCGATACATATCCAAGGCGTTTTTCAAACTACCCATACCCACTCGCGCCAAATCCCGGCGCGCATCATCGCCTTTATCCAGGAGCTTCGTCACCAGGACTGCCATGATGGTTCCCATCAGGGCAATCACGATGAGAATTTCGATAATGGTCATACCACGGTCGCCTTCATCAGACGGTCCGAAGGGCCGCTGGAGAGCACGCTTTAAACGCTTTAAATTCATTTCCTATGTTCCTCCAAAAAACGTTTCCCATTTGATAGCACTTTTGGCGGCCAAGCCCAACTTTTTACTTAATCTGCTTCATAATGTCCATCATAGGCATAATCATGCCGAAGATAACGGACACAGCGATCATCATCAAAAACATCATCATAATCGGTTCAATCAAAGTCACCATTTTGGAAATCTTTCGTTCCACTTCGGCATCATAAGCTTTCGCCACATGCGCCAGCATGCTGGTCATCTCACCGGTTTTTTCTCCGGTAGCAATCATATGGGTGACCAATCCTGGAAAGACCCCGCTCTTGTTAATACAGGAAGCTAGGCTGTTGCCTTCCTGCACTTCGATTTTTGCCTGCTCCAAAACATCGGTCAAAACCATATTATTGACGACGTTCTTGGTGATGTCCAGGGCTGCAATAATAGGCACGCCCGAGGACAGCAAAGTGGAAAGGGTCTTGGTAAATCGGGACACAGCGATCATCAAAAACACTGGCCCAATCACGGGAGCCGAAATCAGCCATTGATCAAATTTCCTGCGACCCTTATCCGTCGCCAGCCAGCTCCTTCCCATCAAAAAAGCTAGCAGTCCCAGCACCGGCGGTACAAACCAATAATCGCGCAGGAAGCTTGAGAAACCAATGAGAACTTCGGTATACCAGGGAATGGTCACTCGCATGCTCTGAAAGACTTTGCTCAACTTGGGAACGATGACGACCAAAAGAAACACAACAATTCCCGAAGATGCAACTATCATGATCGAGGGATAGACCATGGCCTGAACAATTTTACCACGTACCGAGACTTGGTATTCCATAAAGTCAGCCAGGCGTTCCAGGACCAAACCCAGGGTTCCTGAGGACTCGCCTGCCTTAACCATATTGACATATAACTTATTGAATATATTAGGAAAAACAGCAGACGACTCGGCCAGCGACTTGCCTTCTGAAACAGAATCTTTGACCGAAGAAAGGGTTCGGCGCAGCGAGTCATTCTCAACCTGACTGATTAAAGCTTTCAGGGATTCATCGACGGGAACATAGGCACCCTGCAAGGTGGCAAACTGTCGAACCATTACGGAAAGTTCAGCTAGGCTGACCCCCCGATTGGTGAGGCTGAAGCCGCCGCCTTTTTTATCTGAAGTGCCTTTCTCTTCTTTAATTTCAGCGACAATAATTTTTTGCCGCTGGCGCAGGGTCGCCCGGGCTGACCGCTCGGAGTCGGCGTCAATGCGGCCTTTGACATTGGTGCCAGTGGCTGCTTGGTAGCCTTTGTAACTATACATAGGCATCGCGGACTTACCCCTTCTCTATGCCGCCCATCTCGATATCGAGTTCGTCGGTCTGCGTTTTCCTTACGGCTTCATCCAGTGAAGTATCACCCGATATAACCTTGTGGAGAGCGGCATCACGTAGTGTCACCATACCTTTTTCAACCGCGCGCTTCTTAATCGTCTTGGCATCCTGAGTCGCCATAATTAAATTCCGCATCTCTTCATCAAAAACCAGCAGTTCGTACACACCGATTCGACCATGATAGCCAATGCTAAAGCAGCGATCGCAACCATGTCCAGCTCGATAAATCTGCCGACCTTTGAGTTCTTCCCGCTTGATGCCGATTTGAAAAAGTTCCACATCGCTCGGATCGTAGGATTCTCGGCAGTTTTGACAAAGTCGACGCAAGAGTCGCGTTGCCACAATCCCTAAGACCGCAGAAGAGAGTTGAAAGGGTTGAACACCAAAGTCAAGAAAACGAGTCACAGTAGAAGCGGTGTCGTTTGTATGCAGGGTGGATAGCACCAAGTGACCAGTAATCGAGGCTTGAATAGCGATTCGGGCCGTTTCTGCATCGCGAATCTCACCGATCATGATCACATCCGGATCCTGCCGAAGAATGGCTCGCAATCCAGTCGCAAAGGTCATCCCGATCTTGTCTTTAACTTCGATTTGGCCAACCCCAGAGACCTGATATTCGACCGGATCTTCAATGGTCAGAATATTGATATCACTGGTGTTGATATGCATTAAACAGGCGTAAAGCAGAGTCGATTTACCCGAACCGG
>JBGSRE010000068.1:0-3991 GCA_041737755.1 Oligoflexus sp. | reverse complement strand
TCCCCTGTAACCCTTTTTGCCTCTGAAAGTGCAGCCAGCAGTGGAGTGAGACTTGCTGGGGGAAAAAGCGCCTCCCTTCTCAAGGGAAGGGAGGAATAAAAAAAGATTGGTTCTGCTGTTCTCTCTGATGTCTTCAAGCATTTTCTGGTTTGCATCGACCGCAGCAGGAGGATCGAGGCCTCTCAACACCGAAAATCTATAACTGGACGCTGGGTGGTGTCGTCGTCACTTCTCGGTCGTATTCTGACCTTGTTGGGCTGCGAGCCGTGTCCGAACTTGCTTCAGTGGAAGAAGCTATGCCTTCGCCATGCTCGACTTTAAAAATGTCTTTGGCGAGTTTAATCCAATTGTTGTCGTCGCAATGGACGGATACGAGAATGCCGCCGTCTTTGACCATACCTTCATAGCGTTTAGCTTCATACTCAGGTATGCCAACGCCGATCAGAGCTCCTGTAATACCACCCATAGCTCCTCCCACACCGGCCCCGGCCAATGCTGCCATAATTGGACCGGCGGCGATCACTGGGCCAATACCAGGTATGGCCAGCGAGCCAATGCCGACTAACCAGCCGAGAGTTCCTCCCAGCAGAGCCCCCGTCGCCGTTCCCGTTGCCGCACCTTCGGGAGCTTTCGTGGCTTTTTCATGAGCAAAATCCTGCGAACTTTGTCGGTCAGGAAATAGCACCGAGATATCACTATCACGAAAGCCTGCATTTTTGAGAGCATTGACAGCCCTATCAATCGAATCGCGACTGTGAAAAATTGCAAATGTAGCGGAATGCTTGCTCATGTGGATACCCTTTCATTATGTGTTATAAATAGCCTCTTCGCTTTATTGAGCAGTGACTTCGAGTTCACTGCGAACACGATCCAGGCCTGCAATGCGCCCTGCTTTACCTTCAACTGTCTGTTTTTCCTGTTGACTCCGGACGGGGCCCTTCAGCACCACCTGGCCACTTTCAGTGATTATTTTTACATTGTGAGCGTAGATCGAGAGAGATTTATCTTTAACCAATGCTTGTCTGATCTTGCGAGTGATTTCAACATCAGACTCCGTGTTGCTTTGCTGTTCCGCTGAGAGGCCTTTTTCACCATCATGCTGGGTGTTTTGTTTGGAATTGTCAGGCTGGGTGACTTGGTCCTTATCGCTGACTGCCGCAAACCTTATGTCGGTTTTGGCGTTGGCAAGCAGCGATCCGGGCAGCAATGTCGCCACAGCCAAAACAAAGAGGCGTGCCCCTGGCGGTACTGTTCCTGATTTCATTCGATTATCTCCTGCCTAAAAAACCATGCAAACAAAATTTGCCGTTGTTCAAACCGAGAGTCGTGTTGCATAACCCGTGCCTCTACTTGAGGTTTTGCTGCTGAATCTGTCGTTTTTTGTTTCTTAGTACAAGACGGCGACGAATTGCCAAAAATGCTTCATAAGATTGAGACGGAGCTGTATGCATCTTGAGACTTAGTAAATGTATGAAGCGAGTTCTCAATATTAAAATCCGTTCATTAAGAGCATATAGAGAGGAGCAGAAAGTTTTTGATAGCCTACAAGAGGCTGCGTAATGGCATCCCTCTCGATATGGTAGTTCAGGAGAGATCTCGTAAAATACTCAACCCTAAGAGAGAAAGTCTATATGCAGAATGAATACAAAGGTCGTTTGCTGATCGTTGATGATGATGAACAGACCTGTGCATTTTGGAAGCTGGCTTTGTCCGAAGCAGGCTTTATCGTTGATGTCGCGCATAATCTTGACGGCATGAAAGAGATTGTCCTACGATATTCGATCGATGTCGTTCTGCTCGACATGAATTTGAAAAATGAAAATGGTTTGGATGGTATTCCTTTTCTAGTGTCTCGGACGCCCTATTCCAAAGTTTTTATGCTGACTGGCCATGCTTCCATTCAGACTGCAGTATCGGCGCTTCAGGATGGTGCAACAGGCTATATCACCAAGGATACAGATCCGACGGTCATAGCTGAATTGATTAGCCGGCATCTGCAGATTCCGACTCGTAGTCCCACGGATCTCTTGACCATGGAAGAGTTTGCTAAATATGGCTTCATTGGCAAGAGTAAGGCCTTCCAGGAACTTTGCCAACGATTGAAGCAATTGAAGGATGTAGACTCCACCATACTGCTGCTTGGTGAATCCGGTACGGGTAAGGAAGTGATTGCTCGTGTGCTGCATAAGATTTCAAATCGGGCGACGGAGCGATTCGAAGCGATCAATTGTGCTGCGATTCCTGAAAATCTCCTAGAGTCTGAACTTTTTGGTCATAAAAGAGGCGCCTTCACTGACGCCAAGGCTGATCGTAAGGGTATTTTTGAGTTGTGTTCCAAAGGGACTCTGCTTCTGGATGAAATTGGCGACATGCCGATAATTCTCCAGGCCAAACTTTTGCGGGTGTTGCAAGAAAAAGTTGTGGTGCCTATTGGATCGTCAACAACTATAAAGATTGATACCCGAGTGATCGTGGCGACTCACCGGGACTTGGTAGAAGAAATCGAAAGCGGGCGATTCCGCGAAGATCTCTATTACCGGATCTCTGTCGTACCCCTGTTTGTCCCGCCCTTGCGCCATCGCAAAGAAGATATACCACTGTTAGTGGAATCCTTTATTGCGGAGTTCAATGGTCGATTCAATCGTTCCATCAACAGGCCTTCAGAAGCTGTGATGAAGCGCCTTATCGCCTATGACTGGCCAGGCAACGTTCGTGAGCTACGGAATGCGATTGAACGAGCAGTGGTCTTGACTCAAGACGATCAGTTGCGGATTGAGGATCTATTTCATCACCTGCACTCTTCGCACCGCAACTCAGAAGTGAGTGCCCAGACTGATCTGAGCAAATTGGCAACTCCTCTGCCCAAGGGTATCAATAGGGAACTGTTTGTTTTGCCTTTGACAGAGGCGAAGCAAGTCTTTGAAAAGATTTATCTCGAAACTCAGTTGAGTGAAACGCACGGCAATATTTCGGAAACTTCAAAACGTGCTGGTCGCTACCGAGCCGATATCTATCGATTGCTAGAACGCTACGATCTGCAAGTCGATAGTTTCAGGTAAAGGGCTAATCTATGGGGGGCATCATAGACAGATCCTTGATTCCGACAGGCCACTCCTTGAACTGGACGGGCAAACTGGTTTGGGTCAACGCTTCGTCCAATATACTGAACGCTTTAGCGTGTTTCCTTATCCCCGTTCTGCTTTTCTATATCAGTTCAAAACGTCGCGATGTTTTTCCCCGTTGGATCTGCCTCCTTTTTATTGTTCCACTCCTGCTCAGTAGTCTGAGCTATAGCGTCATGCTGCTGAATATCTGGTATCCCGCCTATTGGCTGGCGGCGATTATTAAACTCGTTTGTGGCCTAACGTCTCTTTTTTGCTTCTTCCTCATCCTCTACCTTTTACCAAAGCTTCTAAAAATGTCATCACTTCAAGAGACCCAAGATCATGAACGGAAAATCGATACCATTCAGCGCTTTCTTAGGTCGATCACGGGGCAAGCACCCGAACAGTCAAGAATGTATGACAGCTCGCAAAAATTGGATATTGTGGACCAAAATCTTCGTGATCTGGCGGTGGCGAAGCAAGAGCTGGAACTATCCAAAGCTGCACAGTCACGTTTTTTGGCAAGTATGAGTCACGAGATCCGCACGCCGTTGGCGGGCATTAACGGCTACTCCGATCAGCTCCTTTTCGATCGTACACTGAGAGCCCAACACCGTGAGTCCGTCGAAGCCATAAAAAAGTGTACGAATCATCTCCGTTATCTTCTTAACGACATCCTGGATGTTTCAAAAATTGAGGCCGATAAGCTGGTCATCCAAAAAGAGCCCTTTAATCTGATGTCTGTCCTTCATGAAGTCGTAACGATCATGGAAGGCAAGATGAACTCAGAAAAATTGAAGCTGGAAGTCGTCTTTGATAACCCCATTCCTGAACGGATTTTTACCGATCCGCTCAGGCTGCGTCAGATACTGATAAATGTCGTTGGC
>JBGSRE010000552.1:0-4855 GCA_041737755.1 Oligoflexus sp. | reverse complement strand
GATTGCGCAGAGCAGGAGGAAATCTGATGCGTGCAGAACCCCGCCAACTCGCAGCTATTGTTTTAGCCGCAGGCAAGGGAACTCGGATGAAAAGCCAATTGCCTAAGGTATTGCATACCCTCTGCGGCGTCCCGATGCTCGGACGGGTCCTTGCAACTCTGAATTCTATAGGGATTCATGAGATTTGCACAGTCATTGGCGGCGAACTGGAGCAGCTCAGCGCCTATTTGGAAAGTTTTCAACCCCTGACATTGGCCGTCCAAACGGCCCAGTTGGGAACGGGCGAAGCCGCGGCCTGTGCCGGTTTTGGTTTCAACAATACCGCCATCCCACCGTACGCCAAAGGCCATTGGTGGAGCGGCAGCAAAATAGATTGCAAGCATGTTCTCATTTGCGCAGGTGACACCCCGGCCTTGGATGGGCAAGTGCTCCGATCTTTTTTAGATTTCTGTTCCTCCAAGTCAAGCCGACTGGCTGTACTCGCCATGCGTCACCCTAAACCGAAGGGTTATGGGCGGATTCTTATCGACGAACAAGGCCATTTGAAGGGCATTGTCGAAGAGAAGGACGCCACGGTCACGGAAAAATTGATCGACATATGCAATTCTGGGGTGATCTTTGCGGAAAAGGACTTGCTGTTCACCCTGCTTGGTCAACTCACAACCGCTAACGCGCAAAAAGAATACTATTTGACCGACTGCTTTGCCTTAGCCCGAACCCAGAAGATTGCCTCCGATGTGTGGGTGACCGATCACTTTGAAGCGTTTGATGGAGTCAACGATCGAAGACAACTGGCCGAGTTGGAACAAAGACTTCTGCGTCGCTCCCGTGATCAGTGGATGCTGGCCGGAGTCACCCTCTCCTTGCCAGAAAGCTGCTATATAGAGGATGCGGTGAGTATCGGAGAAGATTCCAGGATTGGGCCGCACTGCACACTCCTGGGCCGAACTCGAATTGGCAAGGGTTGCGAGATCGGTAGCCATGTTTATCTTAAAGATGTAATCATTCCGGATGGCATGAAGGTTCCCGCCGGAACCATCCAATCCTCCACCACTGCTTCCTGAACTAGATTGAGGAGTCCCTGAGATGTGTGGAATTATCGGTTATATCGGATCCCGTAACTGCCAGGACATCGTGTTTGATGGACTGAAGCGAATGGAATATCGCGGCTATGATTCAGCAGGCATCGCTGTGCTGCATGATGGGGCCATCACCATCACCAAGGAAGCTGGCAAAATTGATAATCTGCGGCCCTTCCTCAATCATTTACCGGCGGCAGCGCAGATCGGCATTGGGCACACTCGCTGGGCCACCCATGGTCTGCCTACGCGTGAGAATGCTCACCCCCATATTTCCGAAAAGTTGGCCTTGATTCACAATGGAATCATCGAAAATTATCGGGAACTGAAGCAGGAATTGCTGAATCAAGGGGTCACCTTTCGTTCGCAAACCGACACCGAAGTTGTCGCCCATCTCCTCGGCCAGGAATTAAAACTCGGCGTTCAACCGCGAGAGGCCATGATGAAGGTCATCGCTCGACTGGAAGGGGCCTTTTCTCTGGCTTTCATCACCGATCAAGATGATCAGCATATCTATCTGGCTAAACAAGGCTCTCCCCTGGTGATCGGTTTAGGACAGGGCGAAAATTTCTTCGGTAGCGACGTCACGGCTTTCTGCAGTTTCACCCAGAAAGCGATTTTCCTACACGATGGCGACTGCGCGTCCGTAAGTCGTGACAGTGTTGAGCTCTGGAATAGAGAAGGCCAGCCATTACCCATCAAAACCACCTTCATTCAATGGTCGCCTGGCAGCGCTGATAAGCAGGGCTATCGGCACTACATGCTCAAAGAAATCCATGAGCAGCCGAGTGTGATGTCGAAGACCATGCTTGCCTTTGCCAAAGATCAAACGCTGGATCACGAAGCGCTCGGCATTTCTAGTATTCAGCTCGAAAAAGTAAAGAGCATTCATATCGTCGGTTGCGGTACGGCCTACTATGCAGGCATGGTGGCAAAATACTTTATGGAACCCTTGCTCAATATTCCCGTCAATGTTGAACTGGCGAGTGAATTCCGCTATCGAAATCCTTTGCTTCTGGATCAAGGCCGGACTTTGGTGATGGCCATTTCCCAGTCAGGAGAAACGGCAGACACTCTGGCGAGTCTGAAGCTGGCCAAGGAAAAGTCTTGCCAGATTTTCAGCATCTGCAACGTGGCCTATTCCTCGATTCACCGCGAGAGTCATGGCAGCATTCTCATGCATGCCGGACCGGAAATCGGCGTTGCTTCCACGAAAGCGTTCACTTCACAGGTCCTTTGCGCCTACCTATGGTCCCTGGCTGCTGCTGAAAAACTCGGCCGATTGAGCCTCGATGAAAAAGCCACGCAGCTCCAGGAATTGAAGAGCTTGCCACTCTATATGGATCAGGCACTGAATGCCGAAGAGCATATTGCCGAGTTGGCAACCAAGCTCTACGAATTTCCAAACTTTTTGTTTATGGGCCGAGGTCCGAGTTATATCATCGCCTTGGAAGGGGCCTTGAAGCTCAAGGAGATCTCCTATATTCATGCCGAAGGCTATGCAGCAGGCGAACTGAAGCACGGCCCCATTGCCTTGGTCGACCGTCATATGCCGATCGTCGCGATCGCGCCTCAGGATTCCTACTATGAAAAGACCCTGAGTAATATTGAAGAGATTCGTGCCCGAGAAGGTCTGGTTATCGGCATAGGTGATGAAAAGGACAAAAGGCTGAAGGCTCTTTGTGAGCATTACATCCCTTGTCCTCGCGTCAATAATCCTTTTTTTCAGGCCATTCTTGCCACTGTGCCTGTGCAGTTTCTGTCTTACTATATCGCTATCAAGCGCGGGACCGATGTGGATCAACCGCGCAACCTCGCCAAATCCGTGACCGTCGAGTAAGACGCGCGGATTGGTTTTCATAAGAAGATTGGGATGAGTCAACTCCTAGAATCCTTGAATACTGTACAAAAGAGTGCCTGTCTCCATCGAGATGGGCCTTTGGTGGTTTTTGCAGGCGCGGGCAGCGGCAAGACCCGAATTATCACCACGCGCATTGCCTTTCTTATCGAGCAGGGCGTGCTGCCCTGGGAAATCCTTGCTGTTACGTTTACCAATAAGGCCGCGGAAGAGATGAAGCACCGGGCAGAAATCCTCGCTCCGGAAGCCCGCCGTAGCCTCGTAACCACCTTTCACTCAGCTTGTGCGCGCTGGCTCAGAGAGTTTGCCACCGAACTTGGTTTTGATTCCCACTTTAGCATCTATGATGATCAAGACTCCAGTCGGGCGCTGAAGAATATTTTGAAGGAACTGGTGCCCAAAGCCGATCTGCCGACTATGGTCAGTGAAATGAAGGCCTTCATTCATTACGCCAAGACCGCTGGAATTTTTCCGCATGAAGCGGAACAGTTATCCATTAATAGTCCGACGCTTGTCCCAACAGGTGGAATCCAAGTTTACCGCCGCTATCAGGAGTATCTGCAGCAAAGCAATGCCATGGATTTTGGCGATCTTCTGCTCAATTTGCTCTTGCTGCTTCGCACCAATAAAAAGGTCCGGAGTATTCTCAGCCAACGCTATCGCTATATCATGGTCGATGAGTTTCAAGACACCAACCGCACCCAATTTGAAATCATTCAAATCCTTTCTTCAGAGCACCGAAACCTCGTGGTGGTTGGGGATGACGATCAGTCCATCTATAGCTGGCGCGGAGCTACTCCGGCCAACATTATCGACTTTCATCAAACCTATCCCGAAGCCAAGCGGGTAGCTTTGGAGCAGAACTATCGCTGCACGGCGAATATCGTTAATGCCGCCAGTCGTCTCGTCGCCAACAACAAACGGCGAGCGACCAAAACACTTTTCACGATGGCCGAAGCCGGCGATCCGATCGAAGTGCATTTGGAATCGGACGGGGAAATGGAAGCCTACTGGATTGCTGAAAAAATCCAGACGGAAAAAAAGCAGTTCCCCTTTGATGATATTGCCATTTTCTATCGAACCAACAGTCAGTCGCGCTCTCTGGAAGAAGCTCTGCGTCGCTTCCGTATTCCTTATACAGTCTTTGGCTCTCTCGAATTCTACGAACGCCTGGAGGTCAAGGATCTCATGGCTTACTTGCGCCTGCTCATCAATGACAATGATAATATTAGCTATTTGCGCGTCATCAACGTGCCCACGCGCGGGATGGGTGAAAAAGCCATTGAACAGATCGAACAGTATGCTCGTTCAAAAGGCATTTCTCTGATGGAAGCCAGTCGACATCTCGCAGGGGCTGCAAAAATTGGTCCCAAGTTGAAATACTTTGTGGATCTGATCGAGGCGCTGCGGGTCGATGTTCTGCAGAGCCCCATGAAAGAGGCCATCAAAATTCTGCTGGAAGCGCTCGAGTACCCAGAGTATCTCAAGAAGAAATATCCTGATCAGTACATCGACAAAATTGACAACATCCAGGAATTGGCCGCCGCCCTGGCTGAATTTCAAAAGAAAACACCTGAAACCACGCTCGAAGAGTGGATGCAAACTGTGGCGTTGGTGCGAGACGATCCAGACACGGAAGGTCTTGTTGGGGTCTCGATGATGACCCTCCATATGGCCAAGGGATTGGAGTTCCCGCGAGTGTTCGTGACGGGATTGGAAGATGGTCTCCTGCCGCATCGCAACAGCATCGATGACAACAGCATGGTCGAAGAAGAAAGACGCCTCCTTTACGTCGGCATCACCAGGGCCAAAGTAAAACTTTCCCTGACCTGCGCCAAGCGTCGGCGCAGCACAGGCGATGGATCGCAATTTGATGTGCTGCAGGCCTATAGCGAACTAGAAAAACTATCGATCCGGC
>JBGSRE010000515.1:0-3103 GCA_041737755.1 Oligoflexus sp. | reverse complement strand
CGATCGATCGGCCCTGATACGATCGCTTTTATTCAGTATACTGGCGGAACAACCGGTATTTCGAAAGGAGCCTTGCTCAGTCATTCGAATATCCTCTGCAATATGCTGCAATCCGAAGCTGGGTTTTCGGCAGAGTGGCGAGAAAATGTCGCCAAGGTTCTCGCCCAACCAGGACCCTACAATGTCATGAGTCTCTTGCCATTGCCTTTCTACCACATTTACAGCCTTACCTGTGGTCTCTTCGCTTGCTCAGTGAAGCAAGGGACGGCTATCCTTACCCTGCCCAATCCACGCGATCTGCCTGCCTTTATGAAGCTCATGGCACAACCGGACGTCACCATGATTGCTATGATCAACACTCTGCTGAAATCTTTGCTTGCCCATCCTGAATTCGCAAAAGTGCAGATCAATCCCAAAACAATGGTCATTTCGGGTGGTATGACCACATCCCTTGATGTCAAAAAAGATTGGGAAGAGCGCACCAAAACCAAACTCAATGAAGGCTATGGGCTGACAGAAGCCAGTCCGTTACTGACGATGACCGACAATCGAAAGTCGCAGTCGGGTGTTGCCGGCTATGCCGTCGCCTCAACTCTCATTAAGCTACGAGATGAAGATGGCAATGATATTCTGCCAGGCGCAGGACCGGAAGTTCGCGGCGAGCTCTTAGCCAAAGGTCCGCAGATCATGCGCGGATATCACAATAATCCCAGCGAAACGGCCACGATTTTTTCGGATGATGGCTATCTGATGACGGGGGATATCGCCACGATTCAGGCTGATGGGCTGATAGAAATTGTCGATCGAAAGAAGGATATGATTCTGGTATCCGGGTTTAACGTATATCCGAACGAAATCGATGCGAAAGCTTTGGCCACAGGCTTGCTGTTCGAATGCGCTGCGGTTGGGGTTCCCGACCAAAAAACCGGCGAAAGAGTCGTGCTTTATGCTGTTCCTAACAGCGCAAGCGTGACTGTCGAGGCTGTCAGCAAAGCTTTGGCAGAGTCCTTAACCAATTACAAACGTCCATCAGAAGTTATTTTCGTCACGTCCTTACCGAAAACTCCGGTTGGGAAAATCCTGCGACGGGAAGTGAAGAAGTTGGCTGTTGAAAAGCTGCCCACGGCTTCTTGAAAGTGAATATCTTGGTGAAGGGCGTATTGAGGAGATCCATCTGTGACCAAGGATCATAAGCCTAAGAGTCGGATTGTAGAGATTATCAATTGGATGATGCTGTTTCCGGTATCGATTTTTGGCTTTAAGAAAAAGAAAAAGTGAAGCCTGGTCGATCTAAAATACTGCCGTCTGGGTTCTACTCACCAGACGGCGTTTTTTTGTCTGAAATCGCAGAAATCTCGATGTGACCAATTTCACTTTTCGACCAACAATTGCCAAGAAGCTATGTCCAATATAAACTCACCTTTTTCAAACACAAGCGGAGATATCCCATGCTGCAAGTTATTCCAATGAATACTTTGGATCGAAAGGGATGGAGTTCTCTCTACACACTTTATACCGATATTTTTCAGGAATCATACCCCTACCGCGAACTTCCCGACAGAGAAGTCTTCTTGAAATCGCCTCAACCTATCAATGCGATGACTTCCGGCATAGAGGGCATCATTCTGATGGAAGGCGAGCGCATGATTGCTTGCGCTCACTTCAGAATTCAAGAGGATAAATCAATTTGCACTTCGGAAGTCAAGTTTTTACAAAAGGCTTTTCATCCCCATAGTGCCGAGGCAATAAAGGACAGGCTTGTCCGAATCTGCAAAGAACGCAAGATCAATGTACTGCAGATGGTGGCCGAACATGAATCAGTTCGTAACTATTACATTGATCGAGGTGAGTTCAAAAAAGTTGGCCAGGTCCGCGAATCATTCCTCGATATCACGACGGTCGATTGGAGTTTGGTAAGTCGCTGGCAAAAAATGCCAACTGGATTTAACCTGCAAATAGTTGATTTTAATAAAGAATCTGAGTTGGACGAGATTGTGCGACTTTACAACGAAACCATGAAGGACGTCCCCTATCAGGAAGCCGAGGGTGTGCGAAGAATACACGATAGGAAATTTTTCAAAGACATACTAAGCAATCTAGCGAACCAAGGCAGTCATATGCTCGCTTATCTTTTGTATGCACAAGACAAAGCTATTGGAGTAGCTACTTTTGATGGAATCATCGAACAGCCAAAATCGTTTCTCGTTGGATATTTAGCAACGAGTCAAGAGTATCGCCGCCAGGCACTTGCGAAAGCAGTCAAAGCTCTAACGTTGATCGACTTGAAGCATAGGTACCCCAGCTTTCGATACATCGTTACAGGTAATGAAGAAACCAATATGCCCATTCTAAGAATAAATCAAGCTCTCGGCTTTCGGGCAGCATCAGAGTATACAATGCTTAGGTACTTGGGAAGTTTATAGACTAGGGACAAAATGTGATCATAACCTCCATTTCCGGTTGACCCCAATCACTAAGGCAGGTGACCTCAGATGAAATCGTATCGAATAAGACCGCTTCAATTGGAAGACTCTCGTTTAGCCGCTGAAATTCAAGTAGAAACATGGCACGATACCTATGCTTCTTTGATGCCTGCAAGAATTCTAGCCTCGATGACGCTAGAAATTATGGCTCCACGATGGCAAAATATTATTCAAGATAATAAGCGAAATTTATTATTGCTTGGGGCCTTCGAAGGGACTCAACTGCTTGCTGTTGCTGCCGGGGGTGAGCCTCGAGAGGTGAATGGATATGAGGCTGAAATATGGTCCATGAATATTCCAATAAAAAATCAACGTCGAGGGCTGGGGCGGCTACTCTTTAATCAAACGGTTAATGAATTTTCGAAGCTAGCTTATAAGTCGATGTATCTTTACTGTATTGATCGGAATATCCAAGCCTTGGACTTCTATCGTGCGATGGGAGGCGTCGTTACCAATCATCTCGTGGAACGGGATGGTTATTTTGAGTTATTGGTGATATGGGATAGTTTGAAGCATTCTTCGATTTGATCCGACGTTACATTCTGTTTTAACTTACCCGTATCGCCGGCCTTTCCTCCACTGTTAAGGAGATGCAGACCAATTGGAATCCAGCCGACAAA
>JBGSRE010000513.1:0-14274 GCA_041737755.1 Oligoflexus sp. | reverse complement strand
TTCGAAAAGCCGCTTCGCAGTTCCTGCTTCAGTTTGGAAAGTCTACTCATATTGATTTCCTATAACCAGATCGTCTCCTTGGGGCAGCTGCGAATGGAGCTACTCCCGTCAGGAACAGGCCTCGGAGCAGCCTCTCTCTGGGTTGAACAACGCCAGGGCAGTCTGCTTTATGCCCCCCAGCTTCAGCCCCAGAAAACCGGCATCACAAGACAGATGCAGTTGAAATCGGCCGATACCCTAGTGCTTGGAGCCCGCAGTCCTTTTCCCGCGCACCATCACCAGAGTCGCAAGAAAGAGAAGGAACGCCTTCTGCAGGCCCTGCAGCAAAGAATCGCCCAGGGTGAATATCCGGTGATCCTCTGTGAACCCTATGCCGTGGCGCAGGAACTTTGCCGTTTCCTAACGGAACATGGCATCGAACCCGCCGTTCACAAGAGTATCTATCGCATCAACCAAATGTACGGCATGTATGGCTCGGATTTGGGGTCTTATAGTCTTCTGCACAAGAGACTGCGAGAAAAACGAGTCCTGATTTTACCTCTGAGCCGTCACGGCAAACCTATGGATCGACAACCCTTGCCGGACGGTCCCATTTTTTGTATCGAAGAGTCCTCCCAACAACCATCGATTCCGGATCTCAGAAGGCCTGTGGCGGAACGCTTTTTTATCAGTAGCTCGGGGGATGGACGCGAATTAAAAACGATCATCCAGAGCGTGAGTCCTCGCGAGGTTTTTGTTACGGGACCTTATGCAAAGCAGTATGCCGACGAGCTGAGTACACAGCGGCTGCCGGTTCAGGCGCTTTTTCCCAGCCATTTGCCAAATCTTTTCTAAGACTCAAAACCGAGGTCATCGTTTGAGTGCTTTATTCGACCATTTTCAATAAGTCCTGAAAAAACCGAAGCATAGTGAATCGATCCACTTTCAAAGCTTTCAGAGGCTCTGGTAATTAATTTTTTGCGTCGAATCTGATATATGGATTTGGAAGACTCGGTAAATATCTTCTCCAACTTAAACAAAGAAGTCGTCATGCTTTTGTTAGGAGATGATGTCCATTTGCATTCAAACAAGTCAAGAAGGTGACCATCCTCAAGAATAAAATCAATTTCTATCTGTGATTGATCACGATAATACCAAAGTTTTTTGCGCTGACCCTCAAAGGCCAATTGTTTTCTCAATTCGGCAAAAACAAAGGTTTCCCATATCGCCCCTACCATTGGTGAATTTAATAAGTTTTCCTGCCTGACTCCACAAAGAACACACATCAGTGCAGGCTCAGCGAGATAAAGCTTTGGAGATTTCACGAGTCTTTTCGTTTGATTTCCAAACCAGGGCTCCAGTAAATAGATTTGACCCAGCGCCTGCAATACACTCAACCATTCGCCGACAGTTGTCACACTGATTCCGACGTCACGGGCAAGTTCGGATTTATTCAATTGCTGAGCTGACCTTAGCGCGCAAGCGCGAAGAAACCTTTCAAAGTCTCGCAAGTTTCCAACCGCTAAAACCTGTTTTACGTCTCTCTCCAAATAAGTTGCGATATAGGAGTCCAGATAAAGATCCAAAGGTCGAGAAAGATCCTGCCAAAGCTCTGGAAATCCGCCCCTCAATAGGAGCTGAATCAATCCATCTGTGTCTTCTCGAATTATTCCAGCATCCAAAAGTTCCAGGCAACTCAATCCTTCAAAATCAAAAAGAGCCACGCGGCCAGCCAATGACTCACTTACTTCCTTCATAAGGGTAAATTTCTGCGAGCCAGTGAGAATAAATCGGCCTTTCATTTCTCTGTTCTCATCGATCTTGATTTTCAGAAACCGAAACAAAGCCGGCGCATATTGAACTTCATCAATCAAGAGGGGAGCTGGGTGCTGAGCGAGAAATGATTCGGGGTCATTTTCCGCCTGCTCAGCAGTAAGAGGACGATCCAATGTTACATAGGAGTGCTTTGGGAAAAGCTTTTGCAACAGAGTCGTTTTTCCGGTTTGTCTGGGTCCCGCCAAAACAACCGCAGGGAAATGCTTTGCGGCTTCCAGGATCTGTAGTCCAAGCTTCCGCTCTATATATGTCATCATAGTCTCTTCGTCAATTTACATAGTCATAGCTTAAGAATTATAGGACTCATAGCTTAAAATTGTCAACCATATGATTTGTTTAATATTATCAGCCAAATCCCTTCATTCGAACGAGCGGCTTTGCTCTTTATAGAACGGGTGTCAGGTATCTGGTCACTCAAGCTCAGTTCATTTCCCATCATTCCAGATAGATAAGAACTCGTACAAACCTTGCTCCTAGGGAATCGGCTGCTGTTGCTGGGACCTCTTGTGGAGCTGATAAGCCATGAAAACTCTGTCCTCATTGTCTGAAGACCTTTTGCTCGATCAGTATGCTCAACCTGCCTTTCTTCCTCCGCTCTGGCGCGTGATCTTTCAGGAAGCCACGCGTGGCAATCACATGCTTTTTTCCAAACCATTGCTGCAAGCTGTTGGCGATGAAGCCTCGGAAGCGAAAGGCTGCCCGAGCAATGATTCTCTGGAAGAATTCTGTGTTCATTTGTTTGCCGCACCGGATCTGAAAACAATCCGGTCCATGATCGGCTTTTTGCCGACTCATGAACAAAAGCAACTCTTTGTTATTTATCTCAAAATGATGCAGTCGTTGCGCGAAGAAAACAAACGCTATCAGCATTAAGCCGATCGTTTTTGATATGATGGAGGGAAGTCCTTTCCCTTCATCGTCAAATCGAGGCTCTTCATGCAAGACGCGAATTCGGATTCCAATTCCAAAAGTATTTGGCAATCCCTCCGTGGGTTTCGCCTGATTCGGCCGGAAGACGGCTATTCGCAAGAAATTATGCTGCTCCTCATCCTGATCGTGAGTGCATTCACCATGGCCGCACTGGTCAGTTTCTCGCCCTTTGATCCTTCCTTTTACAACTATTCATTTCCACCGCGCACCCCACACAATGTTGGCGGAATGTTGGGCTCCTATATGGCCGCTTCTTTGATCTATCGACTGGGTGTGGTGGCCTTTTTGTTGCCACTCCCATGGCTCTGGATGAGCGTCGCCTGTGTTTTGGGTCAAAAGGATGCCTTTCGTAAAGCCCGAATTCTAGGCTGGCTTTTACTCTTTGCCAATCTCCTCATGGCTGCTGAAGAATGGGCTCCTGCTCTGTCCATTGAAGGCTTGAAATACCTGCCAGGAGGCGCGACAGGCTTCTACATCCATAAAGCCTTTCGCTTTGCCGTCGGACAAGCCGGGCTAGCGATTTTCCTGGTCGCCAGTTTCATGATGGCCCTGGTGATGATTCGTCGTCAGCCGCTACTTAAGCCGATCCTGGAGCGCATGCGGGATAGCTGGCTTCGCTCGCGGCAAGAAAAACTGGCCAATACCCCACAAAAAATCGCCAAAGAGAGAAAACCGGCCATCTGGAACCGCATGCTCAAGAAGAATGAATCGAAAACCGTTCATCCCATTGAGGTCCTCCCATCAAAGGGAATGCAGGAGCCTTCGGTCGAAAGCCAAAATCCGTCATTCATTCCAACGAATGAATTCGTTCCCATGCATCAGGAATTGGAGATCGCCGAAACTTGGGTGGCGCCCTCAGCTCAGCAGCAAATTTCGGCAGTGCACGAATTGGAGGTACTGGAGTCTTCGAATGATCCTTCCTATGAGCCGCCCCCGACCGGACTCTTTAAAACCAGTCCCTATGCGGCCAGCATCAATGATGAACAAAAACGGGAATTCGAGCTCACGGCCGAGTCCCTGGTCAAATCATTCAGTGAATTTGGTATCGGCGGGGAAATTATCGCCATTCAACCGGGGCCTGTCGTCACCGTCTATGAATTTCAACCTCACGCCGGCACCAAGCTGGCCAAGGTCACGGGCCTGCTGGATGATATCGCCTTGGCCCTGCGGGTGGATTCCATTTTCATCCATCCCGTGTCCGGAAAAAGAGCCTTGGGTGTGCAAGTTCCGAACAAAAAAAGAGACACGGTATTCCTAGGCGATCTTTTGCAAAGCCCGGCCTTTCAAAATTCGCGTTCCCCGCTGACCTTTGCTCTCGGTAAAGCCCTCAATGGTGAGCCTATCTGCTGTGATCTGGCCGCCATGCCTCATCTTTTGACCGCAGGACAGACGGGTTCCGGAAAATCGGTGGCCATCAATGCCTTGCTCTGCAGCCTCATTTTAAAGGCGAGTCCGGACCAGGTGCGGATGATACTGGTCGATCCCAAGATCCTTGAATTGAAAATCTATGAAGGTATTCCCCATCTTTTGATGCCGGTGATCACCGAACCCCTGAAGGCATCCTTGGCCTTGAAATGGGCCTGTCAGGAAATGGATCGGCGCTATCAGCTGATGGAAACATCCATGGTGCGACACATCACAGGTTTCAATCAGTACTGGGAACACGCGACGGCTGATCAAAAAGCCTCCATTCGGGAGCGCTTTCCCGACATTGAAATTGGCAAACTACCTTTTATTGTGATCGTTATTGATGAGCTGGCGGACCTGATGCTGACCGCCTCGAAGGATGTGGAAGCTTCGATCCAAAGATTGGCTCAGAAGGCTCGCGCCAGCGGTATCCATTTGGTTCTGGCGACGCAAAGGCCGTCGGTGGATGTCATTACCGGTGTTATCAAAGCCAACCTACCTTGTCGGATCGCATTTAAAGTCTTTTCCCGGATCGACAGCCGCACTATCCTCGATAGCATGGGAGCCGAACGCCTGCTCGGCAAAGGTGATATGCTCTTCCTCCGGCCAGGATCTTCCCGATTGGAAAGAATTCAAGGTGCATTTCTCAGTGATGAAGAGGTGGTGACCATGGTCGATCACTTGAAGAAATCCAGTCACACTCATTATGATAATAGCGCCATGGAATGGATCGACGAAGAGTTCCAAAGACAGGCCAATCCCTCTGGAATGGACCATGGAATGGATGCCGCCGGTCCCAGTGATCCAAAATGGAATGAAGCAATCAGTATTGCCCAAAGACAAGGTGCGATCAGCGCTTCTTACCTGCAGCGCATGTTAAAAATAGGTTACAATCGAGCCGCCCGTATCGTTGAATCCATGGAAGCTCAGGGACTGGTGGCTAAGGCCGATGGTAGCAAGCCGAGAGCATGGATTGGCCACAATTCCTAAAGGTGGTTAAGGAGACTTCATGTTCAGTGCCCATCCAAGACTCCTGGAAGAATTTTGCCCTACCAAAGACGGCGTGCAGATTGAAATCCTGCGCAGCCTGGATCTGTCGAAGGGTATACCCGTTATTCTCGTGCCAGGAATGCTGGGTACTGCGTCCATGTTAGCGGATCGATTGGAAGTGCTGGCACCCAGGCCAGGCATTACTATGAGTCATAGAGGTTGCGGCAAAAGTTCAAGTCCGGTCGAAGGCCATTATGATTTTCAATCCCGCTGCCAAGATATCGAGGCTGTCGTCGATCATTTCCAATTGAAACGTTATTTCCTTTATGGCTTTTCTCGCGGTGTGGCCTTGGTTCTGCAACATTGTCTGCAGTATCCGGAGCGAGTGGCAGGTTTGGTCCTGGATGATGCGGAACCGATTTATCCAGAACTAAGCAGGGATTGGCTCGATCGGATGAATGCCGCCCAATTTCTTTGGGCCCACCCATTTGCCTTAGAGCGCATTCAACTGGAATCGGAAGAGATTCGTTTCCATGATCGACTGAGTGAAATTAAAGCGCCTTCACTGATCTTTCGCGGGGTTCTGGAAGGATCCCTTTTAAGCCGTGAGGCGGCCGTGAATATGCAAAAGCTTCTGCATTCAGCCGATCTGATTCATCTGCCTCAAAGTGGTCATGGAGCGAGTCTCGAAGACTTTCCGATGTTTCAAGATGCGTTGGTCGACTTCTTCAATCGGATCGACCCTGCGTCTTGATCGCATTCAAAGCCTGCTCTAATGAATGGCCCATACTTTCTAAGCTAAAAGAAGATCGAGCGGCTTGGGCTCGATCAAAGCGCGTCGCCTCTTGCTCCTGAAAGGCCTGCCACAGAGCTTGCTCGAGGAGCAGGGCTGTCTGCTTCACGTCCATACCTCGAAAACTGTAGCCAAAGTTTTTTTCGCGTAAGCATTCCTCGAGTGATCCCACTCCCGACAGGAAGAGGGGAACGCCACACAGGAGAAATTCCTCTGCCACACGGCAAATGACCTCGGATCCAAGGCTTGAAATGACTCCCAAATGAGTGCCACTTAATCTGTGGCTAAGATCAGGAATTCTTTCGGCACAAAGCTGCCAGTCCTGGCCCTCGAGAAGATTCTGCTCTTTGGCGAAGCCTCGCAGCTGCGACTCACTAATATTCGCTGGCTGGCCAATGATTTCCAAAAAAGGTCGCGGCCGATCCTGACGCCAGCCCTTCAAGAGCTCCTGATAGACTTCAAAAAATTTCTGATGACCTTTGATGGGATCCAAGCGGCCGAGGATACGAAGCGTCGGTCGGCTTTGCTTGAGCAGGGATTCGACGTGGAAGCTAAATTTTCGTTCATCGACGCCTAAATAGACCGTCTGCACCGGCTGATGCAGTATGGGTGCCCATCGATCTTGAAGAATTTTTGCCGGGACGAGAACGCTCCGACAATGATTCATATTAAGCCGATTTTTCCAAGCGGAAAGAGGCTCTGTCACATCCTTGTCCTGGCCACGAAATCGAATCTTGGTCATACCAGGGAGGAGTCGCGAAAGAAATGATTCCGGGCCACCAAAGAGATAGATAGCATCGGGTTTGATTCTTCGACTCAAACGCCTTAATTTTAAGCCTTCGCTGAGCCCAAAGTGAGCAAAGGAAGCCCCTGGAAGACCATAGGAGCGAGCCCGACTTTCCCCAGGGGAATCCGCCAAAGCCGAATAATAGACGGTAAAGCCGCGTAGCTTGAGTGCCCGAGCCGTGCTCAGGGCATACTCGGTGATCGCGCTATTCCAACGATTCGAGCAAAGTATCCAGGCGATGCGTGAATCAGTCATGCTCTCGCCTTTTTTCCAGGATCTTGGCGTATTTAATGTAGGCATAGAGGCTTGAAATCAAGGCGTAGGTATAGCCCGGGTAGCCATCCAAAAAGCCAAGCCGCAGGATATAGCGGCTGAAAAATTCCAACCAAGGACGCAGGAGATGGCCGATCAGAACGACCTTTTTCTCCTCCCGAATATGACGTTCGGCAATGGCACTCGTATAGCGATTGAAGCGCACAAAATAGTCGGTTAGATCCTGGTAACTTGAGTGCCAAAGCAGGCCTTGCTTGAGTTTAGCAACTTGCCCTGGAACTTTTAATTCCTCGTGAATACTGCCCTCATAACGACCCTCTTGGCGGAGGAATAGCCGTATAGGCCAGTCTCGCGTTTTACCAAAACGCATGCGCCGGCCCATAAAGACCAACCGACGCTGCAGGCGGAAGGCCTGAACGGCTGACGGCTCGGCGATCACCATTTCCACAGCTTTTCGCAAGGAGGGATCTAACTCCTCATCAGCATCGACCGCCAGAACCCAGCGCCGAGTCGCGTAGCCGAGGGCGGCATTTTTATGTTCAGAAAAGTTGGTGAAAGGGCGCTGAAAAACGCGCGCACCAAAGCTTTCCGCAATGGCGGCGGTGCGATCCGTACTGCCGGAATCAAGCACGATGATTTCAACGTGAGGGGGTAAACTTTTGAGGCAACGGCCGAGCTTGGCTTCTTCATTGAAGGCGATGATAACAACGGAAAGATCAAAGGGCTCGTTCATGAGATCTCTTCAGAGATGCCCCGTTCGAGCCCTGAGCATCAGAAAGGAGCGTTGGTTGCCGTCCAGTAATCCTGGTTTTCGTTGATTCGGAGCAGGGCAGGGTAGCCGGCCATCGATCCTTCGTCACGATTATACTTCGTGAGAACGACAATCGTCGCAGCCTTGCCTTGTTTAATCACACGACCCACTGCCACAATGTAATTATATTGGTTTTTGATTTCAACATAATCACCGACAGTACCAAGACGCGGGGTAACCGTGCAATAGACCTTCTTGTCTTTGCCTTGGTCACGACTGACATCAACCATTGAACTTTCTTTTAACTTTTTGCAGGCTTTCACAGCCGCTGCAAAGGAAACATTGGAAAGAAAAACCGACGATAAGAGGCCAGCAACCGAGATCATCCACATCCACTTGAAAAACGACTTCAACATCCGCATAGAAAACTCCACATCAATTCCGCTTCTGGCCCAGCTACAACGGGGATTCGGCCAGTTCTGCGTATTATAGAGCAATCCTCGTGCCTGTCAATATAACGCTGACGGCTTGGATTCTTTGGTCTTTATTTGCGCAGGTAAGATTCTTTCCTCGACACCTGTCCAGAAACCTTACAATCTGAGCTGGTCTAGAGGTTTGGGCCTGCCCATCCTTGCCATCCGAAGATAGGAATCCTCCAGGAGGTCGCTCCGTGAATCGTTTATCCAAAGAAATTTCCCCCTATTTGCTTCAGCATGCGCATAATCCGGTGGATTGGTATCCATGGGGCGAAGAGGCCTTTGCTGCCGCTCGTAAGGACAATAAACCTGTATTCCTTTCGATAGGTTATGCCACCTGCCACTGGTGTCATGTGATGGAAGGCGATTCCTTTGAAAAGGCCGATGTCGCCGCAATCCTAAACGAATATTTTGTGCCGGTGAAAGTCGACCGCGAGGAACGGCCGGATGTGGACTCCATGTATATGCGAGCCGTCCAGGCTATGAATCAAAGAGGCGGTTGGCCCTTATCGGTGATACTCACGCCGGAAGGGAAACCCTTCTGGGGCGGAACCTTTTTTCCGCGCGAACAATTCAAACAAATCCTGGGGCGGCTAGCCGAGGTTTGGAAAACCAAACAGCAGGATATCGAAGACAGCGCCTTCGAAATGATGGAACACCTTAAAATGGCTGAGGATGAAATCAGTCAGCAGACCGATTTTGACTCGCGCCCCTTAAAAGCTTTCATGGAGCGGGAATTGAAAGCCTATGACGCCGAGTGGGGCGGCTTCGGCGGAGCTCCCAAGTTTCCTCCGGCTATGGCTTTGATGGCGCTCATGCGTATCGCCCGAAGTCAGCAGGACGATAGGGCCCTGGCGGCCGTCATCGGTACACTCGATGGGATGGCTCGAGGCGGCATGCGCGATCATGTGGGTGGGGGTTTCCATCGCTATTCCGTCGATGAAACCTGGCTTGTGCCTCACTTCGAGAAGATGCTTTATGATAATGCCCTGCTGACCCTTGCCTATAGCGAGGCTTTCCAGATCACTCGATCGAATGAATACAAGGATGTGGTGGAAACGACGCTCGCCTATATCATGCGGGATATGCAAAGTCCGGCGGGTGGCTATTATTCTGCCGAAGATGCCGACAGCGAAAAAGCCGAGGGCAAATTTTATGTTTGGACAGTAGATCAACTCAAGGAAGTTTTAACGCCCGCAGAATTCACCGCACTGAAAAAATATTTTCCGATTGAGGACGCTGGCAACTTTCAAGTCGATAGCCGCGTTGAGGAATTGGAAGCGGCAGCCGGACTCAAAGCGGTCCATCACGCCAACATTCTGCATCAGCAAAAGGTTCCTCACCTTGCCACCAGAGAAAATGCCGAGTATCGGCAGCTGGTGGAAAAGCTCTTGGAACATCGATCCAAAAGAATTCGTCCTCTCCGCGATGATAAAGTTCTGACTGCCTGGAACGGTCTTATGATCGGCGCCATGGCCAAAGCCCATAAGGTATTTGGTGAAAAATCCTGGCTGAGCAGTGCCGAACAGGCCGCTGATTTTATCCTCAAAAACATGCGGAAGCAAGGTCGACTCATGCGTTCGCATCGAGCCGGTGAAACTCGGTTTAATGCCTATCTCGAAGACTATGCAGGGTTGATTTTTGGCTTGATAGAGCTCTACGAAGCCAGCTTTGATGCACGATGGATGAGAGCTGCCGTAGAACTGCAGAGCATGCAGGATTCCTTATTTTGGGATGAACTCAACGGCGGTTATTTTGATCATGATGGCGAAGATGGAACGATACTGCTGCGGGGGAAGGAGTACATCGACAACGCGACGCCAGCCGGTAATAGCCTGAGCGCTTGGAATTTGGCCCGCTTGAGCGCGGCCACAGGGAATCTAGCACTAGAAGCGAAAACGGCCGTCATTCTGCGAAAAACGGCGGACTTGATGCAGCGTTTCCCCGGATCCTTTCCCATCATGATCGTGGCTCTGGATTGGATCAGCAGTCAGCGCTGGGAATGGGTCGTGGCCACGGAGAATCAGGAAGATTTAATCTGGCCGAAGCTGAGCCCGGATTTTGTACCCAACGCGGTCTTTTTGCGAGCGGATGAAAGTCTTGTCGATATTTGTCCACCGCTGGAAGGCAAAGGCCCACTGGCTGGTAAGACACTTTATTATCTTTGTGAAAAAGGTAGCTGTCAGCAGCCAACCGATGATGCGGAATCAGTTCGCCGGATGCTGCGTCATACCGCCAATAACCGAAGGAAATAGGGCCTATGGAATTAGATAAAAAGGCTGAAGAGTGGATTCGCTGTCTAGAATTAACGCCGCATCCTGAAGGCGGTTACTATAGGGAAACCTATCGATCCAATGGATCGATTGCCAGGGAATCACTGCCCGAAGGCATGGATGGAACGCGTAGTTTTGGAACGGCTATTTATTTTTTACTCACCGCCGGTCAGGTGTCGCGGTGGCATCAGATTCTAAGTGATGAGCTCTGGTTTTTTCACGCTGGAGCGCCACTGGAAGTGCTTGTGTTGCGGCCGGATGGGGTGGAACAGAACATACATCTGGGATTGGATTTCAACGAGGGGCAATTGCCGCAGGCTATGGTACCCGCTCGGAGTTGGTTTGGTTCGCGGCTTTTGCACGGGCAGGGGGACTTTTCGCTGGTGAGTTGCACGGTGTCACCTGGCTTTGATTTTCGGGATTTTCGTCTGGCGAGTGAGGTCGATACCGAGAGGTGGCCTGGGCTTTGGAAATATCCGGATCTGATGCCACTGTTTTGCTCCAATCCTTGATGGGTATCGGGTGAGGAAGTGCCTGGTGAGACTTCGGGTTGGGCTTGCAACAAAGGGATTCCCGACGTTCGCTGCGCTCTCTGGGAATGACGGCCCGTTGGTCATGCCAAGCCGCTGCAAGCGGCGTATGGCATCCGTCTGAAGTATATGAACAGGGAAGTGGATAAACTGTCTGGAGCAAATAAGATCAGGGATTCCCGACGTTCGCTGCGCTCTCTGGGAATGACGAGGCAGCAAGGGCCATAGCGAGTTGCGCGCCAACGCGGGCATTGTTTTTGATTAAAGCAATGTTGGCAATCAAACTTCTTCCCTGCGTGCGTTCCACGATATTTTTTAATAGAAAAGGAGTGACGGACTTGCCGCTGATTCCTAGAGTTTTAGCTTCTTGAAGGGCGGCGGTGATCACTTGGTTGATCTCCTCCGTGGAGAGGGCGTCCCCCTCTGGAATCGGATTGGCGAGCACAAGGCCGCCCTTCAGTTGAAGCGAAGACTTTATCTTAAGGATCTGAGCTACCTGTTCCAGATCATCAACTCTTTGCAGCACAGGGCACCCACTCGATCGAGTGAAAAATGCCGGAAAATCATCTGTTTTATAACCAAGAACCGGCACCCCGGCCGTTTCCAAAACTTCCAAGGTTTTTGGAATATCCAGGATGGACTTCACACCAGCACAAACAACAGCGACTTGGGTTTGCATGAGCTCGGTGAGATCGGCGGAAATATCCCAGCTCGTCTCCACAGCTCGATGCACTCCACCAAGGCCGCCCGTGACGAAAACGGGAATGCCAGCCCACTCCGCGACAATCATGGTCCCGGCAACCGTAGTGGCTCCATCTTTCTTCTGCGCCAGGATCAAAGGAAAATCGCGGCGGGATACTTTTTCCACACTGCGATTTTTGCCGAAACTTTCCAGTTCGGCATTCGTCAGGCCGACTTTTACCCGACCGCCGATAATGCCTATCGTGGCCGGAATTGCCCCCTCCGATCGAATAATAGCCTCCACTTCTCGGGCTGTGGCTACGTTTTGTGGATAGGGCATGCCGTGGGATATAATCGTCGACTCTAAAGCCACGATGGCGCGACCATGCGCTTTGGCTTGCGCAACTTCGGGGTGGATGTCTAAAAAAGATTTCACGCGGACAGCTCTCCAGTTCGCTCGGATGAAGGACTGGGTCAAGAGACCTTTTTTTCGGCTGCAAGTCAACGGAGCAACGGCCAGATTCCTGGACTTTCCCTGGCGGCTTGAGTAGGCTCGGGGCCTTGGAAATATTGAAAAGGATAAGGGCGTCAATATGGAAGATAACTTGAAGACCACCCCACTCTACGCTTTACATAAAAAGCTCAAGGCCAAGACCGCCGGATTCGGTGGCTGGGATATGCCGATCAGCTACGAAGGTGTGCTTGCCGAGCACAAGCAGGTTCGAGACGTATGCGGGCTCTTTGATGTGAGTCATATGGGTGAAGTCTTTGTCTCCGGCCCTGATGCCCTTAAATTTCTTCAGTATCACACCATCAACGATGTCAGCCGTCTGGCGATTGGTAATGGCCAATACAACGCGCTTCCTACGCCGGAGGCAGGTTTTGTCGACGACCTGTTTATCTATCGCCTCGGTGCCGATCTTTATCTGCTCTGCGTAAATGCATCCAATGCCGATAAGGATTTTCAATGGCTGCTCGCTCACCAGAACGGCTATGACGTAAAGCTCGATAATCAATCCGCACAGTGGTCACAAATCGCAGTGCAAGGGCCGAAAAGCCAGGAATGCCTGAATGCCGTCCTGAGCCCCGAAGATCAGACCAAAATCGCCGCCTTGAAATTCACCGACATCACCAGCACCCAGTTTTTCGGTCAGACGGGTTACACCGCACGGACCGGTTACACGGGGGAATGGGGTTACGAGATTTACCTGCCGAATGGCGTTGCCGAGCAAGTATTCGCAGATCTCTTGGAAAAAACTCCTGCCAAGCCTATCGGTCTGGGCGCACGCGACACGCTGCGTTTGGAATCCTGCTACCTCCTCTACGGCAACGATATGGATGAAACAGTATCGCCTATCGAGGCGGGCATTGCTTGGGCGGTTCGCTTTGATAAGGGTGATTTCCTGGGCAAAAGCAAAATGGAAGCGCAAAAGGCTGGACAGATACCGGCGCGGAAAATGGTCGCATTTAAACTCGAAGATCAAGGCATCGCCCGCCATGGTATGGATATCTACCAAGGCGACAGGAAAATTGGGGTCGTCACCAGCGGCTCGTTCCTTCCTACCTTGGATTTTGCTGGCGGAATGGCCTTGATCGAAAAAGATGGCGGCCAGCTCGGCGACAGTTTTGAGATCGATGTTCGCGGTAAAAGAAAAGTTGCGAAGATCGTGAAAAGACCCCTATATTCGGCACAGGTTAAGTGATCGCCTGGCCTTATTTTTACGCTTGAAAGAGGTGAAAAATGTCATTTCCTAAGGACCTGAAGTACACTCGCGAACATGAATGGGTCCGCCTTGAAAGCGGCAAAGCCACCATCGGCGTGACGGGTTATGCCTTGGAGCAGCTGGGTGATGTGGTTCATTTGGAACTGCCCAAAGTCGGCGAGACCTTCAAAGCTGGCTCGACCTTTGGCACTATCGAATCGACCAAGACCGTGTCGGATCTTTATATGCCCATCACTGGCAAAGTTGTCGCTGTGAATAGCGCTGCCAGCAAAAATCTCGAAGGCTTGGCTGAAGATCCTTATGAAGGCGGCTGGCTGCTGACGATCGAGTACAGCAAAGAGGATGGTGAACTTATTTCGGCTGCGGAATACGAGACCTATATCGCTGACGAAGAGTAATCCTTCTGGCCGCAGTTCTCTGCGGTCCCATTCCCTGCTTTTTAGACGCGCACAAGCTCCCAAACAAATAATCTTCCGCTTATTTCAGGATGTTACAGCTTTGTCGCGAGGGCGACTAAGTTACGAGGATCATTTGCGTTTTCCTTCCTGTTTAGCTAGATTACGGTACGTTCTTGACAACTCTCGACACATAGGTGGACCATCTCCATGTCTCACGTCTGGGAAAAAGCAAATGATGTTCAGCAGTTTTCTGGTCGGCACATCGGCCCTTCTGATTCCGATATCAGTGCAATGCTGCAGGAGCTCGGTTATGCCAGTCTTGACGAGTTAACGCGCACCGCCCTGCCAAAAGCTATTCAGGATAGCGGCCTCCTGGATCTTCCCGCGGCTTTGCAAGAACACGAAGCGTTGCATGAACTCAAACGCATCATGAGCCAAAATAAACT
>JBGSRE010000507.1:0-6069 GCA_041737755.1 Oligoflexus sp. | reverse complement strand
TCCCGATGAAATGATGGCTGCACTGTTTTCGGATGGATTCTCGACCACCGATCAGGCCAATGCCTTTTCCGGGCGAGGTATAGGTATGGGAAGTCTTAAGGTTGAGTGCGCGCGGTTAGGTGGGACTATCACTCTGAATTCAACGCGGGGCCAAGGGACTCAATTGTGCTTCCATTTCCCTTTGACGGCGATGCTTGAACCGGAGGAGGCCCAAAGAGCGGCATGAGCGACTGATGGGCAGTACCGTCACCAACGCAGACGTCAAAGCTTTGGAGTATCCCTCACTCGGAACATGGTTCGGGCAAAAAAGACTAAGTCCTGATGAAAGCCCCGAGCAGAGTCTCCACTTGAAGCTGCAGGATGAGTCGACTTAACACCTGAGGAGTGAAAAGCTCCTCAGCCGACCAAAACCTTCAGCTTGTCTTTTTGCTGCCCCAAGCCGCATCGAAGCAAATCAGGGCTTCGATTTAAAAATGCTGGAATAAGAACAGAGGAAAGGATCAAGCCTCCTTGAGAGAAAGGAGGCCCCTTGCATTCAAGGTTGGATGAAAGTTCCGTCGTCATTCTGTAGAGTGTCCCCACAGACTGCCGTTGTCGAAAACTGCCGATTTCCGCTGGCCGTGATACTGTTCGCTTCCCAAGCTGCGCGGACCCCATTCCACTTCATATACTTGTATTGAATCGAGGCATTTGCTGGCAGTTCGAAAGAGCCCGTCCAGGCAGCCTGGGCGCCTGTCCCCTGAATGCTTAAAGGCAAGCCACGGGCGGGGTTCCATTGGCCCATTGCCGGCAGATTGCCAACCACAAACACCGAATCGCCCCACTCGGTATTCGCCGCCGCGATACTGAAGCTAACGCGATTCACACAGCTGCTGGGTGGTTCCGTGCGAATAAGCTGCGTCCAGACCGCATAGTCATTGCCGGAGGCTGCCAGATTCCAACCCACTCCTGGATTCCAATCATTGGATCCCAACTTCATGGCGACTCGTCCTTCCGATCCATCAACCAAGGCCGCATAAAGACCCTGCTCGGCGCGAACTATAGTCACGGGAGAAGTGGAGCTCACACCAGCTGCTTGCCGCGCGCTGACCAAAGCCTTGATATTGGGTCTGAGTCCCCAATCAAAAACATGCGGATAGTAGATTGTTGGTATTCCAGGATGAGTCAGGATATAGGCGTAGCCGGTCATCACCTTATCACAGGGCACGGGCCACATATTCTGGCCACCCGCGCAGGAGGTCGAAGGACCCGTATCGTGATTATCGACAAAGCTGACCATTTTCTGCGGCCACCAGCCAATACCTCCTGCTGGACGACCCGCACTATCCCTTAAACGCCAGTAATCATTATCGCGAAGGACTTTGTTGAGCAGCGCCTTGCTGGTAAAATCAAAGGCAGCGCATTGTCCGCCCGTACCATTCACATAGTCCACCAGCGCCTGCCGATGACCATCGACATTATTCAAGAAAAAGTCTGGCCAAATCTCTCCGACGCAGAAATTGGGTTGACTTGCATCATTGTAGAGCTTCGCATAGCTTGCCGCATAGCCTTTGGAAAAGTCATAACGCCAGCCGCTAAAGCCCACACCACGCAGGCGTTGACTCATCCAAGCCTTGATATCGTTTTGGACAAATACCTGCGAATGATCAATATCGCGCGCTGGTCCATAACTGGTACCTGAATCATCGCCACCGCAACGACCAGGCCACTCATCATTGTTGGCAACAGCAGAACAACCCCAGGTCGGATTACGAAAGTCTCCAAAGTTGGTATTGCCAACCCGATGATTGATCACAATATCAGCCACTGACTCAATACCAAGATTGCGCAAAGAGCGAATGGCAGCGACCAGCTGCGCTTCGGATCCATACGCTGTATCGAGGTTATTCAACTCTCGAGGCAAATAGCCTTCGCGCGCAGCTGAATTCGAGGGCGGCGGAAACCAGACATGAGTGACGCCCAGATCCTTGATCGCAGTCGCTTTTGATTGAATATTTGCATACCAGGTGCCTTGGGCTGAGTTCCAATCAAATCCTTGAAATAGAATAGCATTGGAACTCTTGTTCTGTTCGGTCGCAGAAAAACCATTTTGAGACAGGGTCAGGGCCAAGGCCAGCAGCGCAGTTGGGAAACATCGCTTGAATCCGGGTGTTCGTCTATCCTTGAACAAAATGAGAAAATTCATAGTCCCCCCTTCGATACGATTGAATATGCTTTTACTTCTACTATTTTGAATTAACAGATCCCCCCAAGGGAACCCATTTGTAAATTTTAAATAGAGTGAGAAACTTAACCAAAGTGGAAAACTTGTATGAAAAAACTGAATAAAAAACAACCGGCGCTTTGAAACGAGATAAAAAACTTCGATCGAGAGCAGAAAGTGTCACCTTTTCGTTGATTCTTAAGAAATTTTAATGGAGCTCTTTGGTTCGAAATATTTGCACTTATCGATGGGGAAGTGATTGAGACCACTCTTCCCAAGAGAGACTAATGCCGGATCGCAGATTCGATAAAATCATGCGGAATTTTATGATTCGGGATCGGTTGATCGAACCAAAGGCTGAGCTTCTCGTGCAGTCCCATGCCATGCATATAGTTGTAAAGAGCTTTTTTCAAACCCTCCCCAAGCTTGTCGTGGTTGCAGCCAACTGGGTCATGGAAATCGATATCATTGCTAGCAAACTGAATTTCAGCATGCGGTAGAAGTGTGATACCAAACTGCTCGGGATGTTTGCCGACCGGACTGTGAACCGTGGCAGCAAAGCGATGCCAGTAAGCCGATTGAATGCATCCCGCTTTAAAGAGTTGGCGAACATATTCCAAGGATTCTATAGTTTCCTTTTTCGTCTGAGTCGGAAAACCGTACATGAGATAGGCGTGCACCAGAATGCCGGCATCTGTCAGAGCCCGCGTCACCCGAGCCACCTGTTCCAGGGTCACGCCTTTTTTCATCAGTTTCAACAGCCGATCCGACGCCACTTCCAAGCCTCCACTGACGGCAATACATCCCGATTGAGCGAGGATTTGGGCCACTTTGGGGGTAAATGTTTTTTCGAACCTTATGTTACCCCACCAGGTGACCGTTAAACCCTTCTCAATAATTTTTTGAGCCAGGGCCAAGAGAACCTTGGGAGGAGCGGCTTCATCGACAAAATGAAAACCAGTCTGTCCCGTTTCTGCAATCAAGGCTTCCATGCGCGCAAGAATAATATCCGCCTGAGCCTCATCATAGCGGCCAATATAGTCCAGGGTCACATCACAGAAACTGCATTGGTTCCAGTAGCAACCGTGGGCCAAGGTGATTTTATTCCATCGACCATCCGACCAAATCCGGTGCATCTGATTGGGCATCTCACAGATGGAAAGATATTTATCAAGAGGCAATCCCTGGTAGGTGGGCGTGCCGGTATCCCGATGCGGAAAGTCGTGATCTTTTTTGGATTCAATATAAAGGACTTGTCCCGCATCGCGCAGATAGGTCCTGTGCAATTGCTCCCGGGGTCTGACGCCTGCGATATGTTCTAGAAGATTAAGGAGGGGTCGTTCACCGTCATCCACGCAGATATAATCGACATAATTGAACACTCTTGGATCGCGCAGGGATCGCAGTTCCGTGTTCACATAGCCACCGCCGAGAACGACTTTAGCCTCAGGATTCCATTGCTTGACTGTCTGAGCTATTTTTAATCCCGCATAAACATTGCCCGGAAAAGGCAGCGTCAAGCCAATAACATCAGGCTGAATCTCTTGGAGATAGGCTTGAATGATTTCTTTCAGCAGATCATCGACAAAGGTTTCCTGACCTTCGATGGAATCATGCAAATCATCAAAGCTGGGATTGCTGGCAGCCAGTCGTTCCCCATAGCGGGACAACTCAAAGCGCGGATCGATCCCTTCATTGATGACTTTCACGAGTCCCGAAATATAGAGGCTGGCTAAATATTTTGCTTTGTCCTGGGTACCCAAATTGCCGAAGGCCAGATCGAGATGCTCGTTGCCCTCGATTTCCTCCATCTGATGCAGCCCATCAAAGCCAAGACCTTCGGGTACGTACCGCCGCGAACAAAGACGGATGGCGAGGCTGGGATCCTTGCCCTGAAGGAATCGAATACAGGGTTCAACCGTATGCTGATACTCGGCGAAATGCTCCAGAAAATACTGCACTTCGTAGGGGAGTTCCTCGGCTGGAACATCTTCGAAGTTAGCTTCCAGTTCTTCTTTGATTTCCGTTAAGCCGTTTTTAGAAAGGAGGCTCAGAATCAGTTCAATGGCCGGGTCCCGCTGCTCCGCGGCAAAGCCAAACATGCGAAGAAATCCGGTAAGATACGCAGTTGCGGGATAAGGCGTATTGAGCTGCGTCATCGGAGGAGTGAGAAGCAATATTTTTAAATCAGCCATAATTGACCCATTATCATGAAAATGATCGGCCCCGCTGGTATAGCGTGTTACACGGGGAAAAGCACTCCGTTTTTAAGCTCGCCCCCCCCCATGCACTCTCCCAGTTCATCTCGTTTGCTACTGGACCCATCCCCTATCCCCCTCGCTTCATCCTTCACTATGGTCCATCGCGATTGAAATGGAGTTCTCCCCAAGTTTTTCAGAGAAATTAACTGTCTGTATTTATTATGTTATTTAAAGAGTGAAATTCTGCCCCTAAGATATTTGAGCTTTGCCCCCTCCCTCGCCGATAATACCTAGAGCGTTTACCGACTTTCAGAGGGTTGAACCATGCTAAGCCGCTATTCAAAAATCAAGTGGGCGACACTTTCCTTTATGCTCTTCCTAACGATCGCCTGTGCTCGGGAACCTCGGCACAAGGAACATCGGCTGGGAGAGGTTTTCAGCATCTCGCCCGTCGCCGTTAATATCATGCTCGCGCCAGCCCCGGCTCTTTCCAAGGCACTTAAACTCAATGTCATGTGGGGTGGACGGGCGATCTCCGCGGATAAAGGCGATTCCACTCTCAATTTCTATGGCAAGAATAATAAGCTCCTCTACAGCAAAAAATGGTCTGAACTGAGTGAAAGCCACAAGAACACTTCCTGCTCTGACGAACAGGTGGCGACTATGGATGGCTATCTAATGGGTGTGGCATTGGTCTGCGATCGCAGCCTCGAACTGAAAGATGTTCAAAAAATCGAAGGCGTCGATGCCAAAGGCGAGCGCCGCAGCGCAACAAGCTGGGGTGTTTATAGCATCACCGATGAGGTCAACGGCGTATCTTTGGGACTTTATTAAACGGCGCAATAAGCTTGGGGTCTTTCCATGATAAAAATAAGTCTGCCCTTTATCGGATTTCTTGTCTTGGCCATCGCCTGTACGAAAACTAAATTTCGTACCCAGACGAACGAAGCGGAAGTGCCGCCGACCAGTCAGATTAGTGACCAAAATCCGGTGACAACGGAAAGTACGATTCAAAGTACGGTCACGACTGAAAACGTTTCAGAAACCAGCATCGATAGCAGCTTCAAAGGCGGCTTCGAAAGCAAAGCTTTGACGCCCAATTCCCAAAATCATCTATGGATCGCAACAGCCAACGGGATTGTGCAGCATCTAACACTGGAAAATGGTGCTATCAAAACCAAAAAAGCCTGGTCAGGTCTGACCCCCGACGGCGGCACCCGAACCTATGTGCTCGAAGGCGGCGCTGCGATGATGGCCAAGAACGGTGGAGCCATTTATTTTCTGCATGATGGCGTAACAGAAGGCGCGATCAGTAAGGATCCAGCCGCTGCTGTGTTCTATCAATTGCAAGGGGCCGGCGGTGCCGATCGAACCTGTATCGTTTCCTACCGCAAGAACAATAAGCGAATGATTGGTATGGCTTGGGGCCTTGGCAATTTTGTTGAAGTCGAACAGGACGACAAGCCCCCTTATGGTCCCAAATTTGCGACCATTTCAGCAGCTGTGAAAGCGGGCAATCTGCAGTGGGGTTATAGCTGCTATATCGATCAGACTCGTTTGCAGTTCTATAGCCAATACTTTCAGGGCGCGACCCAAGGCCTGGATTTAAAGACTATGCTACCGCTGGACCTGAACAAAGCACCGAATATCAATTTCGCTTCGACC
>JBGSRE010000060.1:0-3414 GCA_041737755.1 Oligoflexus sp. | reverse complement strand
GGACCGAATGATGGCTAATATAGGGATGAAGTACAACCAAGCCCAGTACGCCGATAGAGAGTGCAATATTAGAGATATAAGCCACAACTGAACATGTGCTCGACTTGACCAACCTTCATTTATCATTCCAAAAAAAATAGAAGGTTCGCGCCACTAAGGACCGAGCCTTCCATTTCTCAGGAAAGAAGCGAGGTATTCACTTCTTGCTTCGATGGTCATAGCGAATCCTTTCACTATGATCGAGTATTGTTCGCCAAATCTGTCTCGCTGCGAGTTAATACATTCGTCAAGACATCCTTCCACTTTTTTCAAGCCTGCTCAGTAGGAGGTAATTCAATTCATCTCGGTTTTAGAAGACTTGGCAAGATCCCAACTATTGAAAACTACTACGTAACTTAATCTTTTTAAATAAGCTAGCCTGTAGGAAATCCAAAGCACACTACCGCTTTCGGCTATTAATGGGAATTCCAGTTAAATTGCCGCAATCTTCCCCATTCTTCCGCACAGAATGCTTCTTCTACGAAGTCAGAACATTGTGGTTATAGCTTTTGAAGATGGATATTTCGTTGTATTTTCATGATTTTCGATGGTTAGACAAAATTATTCAACCCAAGCAGGGCCTATCCTCCTTGGCCCCAGGCAATCAGAACTAGGAATTGCCCAGTTCCGGCTTAAGATTGAGGGAATGGATGGAGCAAGTTCCCTGGTTGACGAAATCGATTCGATAGCCATTCAACTGCTTTCGTCGGCCTCTCCCATTCGATCTGACAAAGACCCAGTAACGGGGACACGGGTTGTCCAATACTCGAATCTCTCCTTCACTTTGCCAGAAGGTGCTGCTGATCCATTCTTTGAATTGGAAGAATCATTTATCATTAAGGGCGAAAATAGTGACCGCGAGGAAAAAACCGGCACTATTTCTTACCTGGCTTCGGACCAAACAGAACTCTTCTCCCTTGAGCTTGGTGGGCTAGGCCTTACTAAAGTGGCTCCTGCTCCATCGGTCACGGGAAAGGGTCGACCTATCAAACCGGATATGTATATAGAGGATATTCGGTTCCAATACAGTTCTGTAGGTCGGTTCTGATCAGCTCCTGCATAATGACTAAGAAGCGCTATTTTCCTGTGTAAAAAGTTTACAAGCTTGAAGTAAACCACAATGCAAGAGGGAATCTCAGGAACAAAGCACGTGATGTCCCGATTGGCCACAGAGATAGCGTTGTAATTGGGGATCGTTCAAGATCTGGCGATCCACAATAGTTGCTTGGTGCTCGTCTAAAATTCCCTTGCTAATCGAAAGACCGAGCCCTGTGCCTTCACCAACTTTTTTCGTGGTAAAAAATGGATCAAATAATTTAGCTCGACGCTGTTCTGGAATGCCAAGGCCGGAGTCAATCACGCGCAGAACGATCGAGGTTCCAGCTTCAAAAATAGAGAGCTTACCCATTTATCTTTTAGATCTTTGACAGCATCAATTGCGTTGCCAATCAAGTTCACAAGAACTTGTTCAATCTCGACTTCGTCACATAATATCGGAACTTGTGCCGAACACTCAAGTGTTACCCGAGTATCATTCAGTCTAGATTTAGCTTCAATCAAAACCAGTGCACGCGTGGAGATTTTACAGCGATCATCGCCAAAAGATTCGAAGGCTTCTTCGTGGCGAGCACGGCAGCCGGCGATCTGTGCCGGAAAAAAGGTGGACCATGCAGGAGGAAGATCGATTAGTTCCCTCACAGGAACCGACTTTTTTCGCCAATGCATTTGACGAAAAATTGGATGCGCCTATGAGAGATTCACATAAGAGCTCCGTAGAAGACTTAAAACACTGAATCGGCATCCAAGCATAACTACTCACATTTGTATTTTTGTCGAAGATTTTGCCGATCTTCTTAACAAAAGTACTTGACCTCCTTCCCCACAGTTCATACACAGCAGGTTGAACAAGAAAATCGTCCTCAAAATTTGGGTCCAAAGGATGCTTTTACCAAGATTTCTCCACGGCCGTTCTTCCCTTCTCGGGTGGGTTTGCTTGCCTCTAGCATTTGTCTCTGTTTCCTCTTGTAGCAAGCTCAGCAACACTTACCGAAAATCAGTTCTGGACTGCGGTTCAAGTGTGGTGCCGGAAGCGTCTTATGTAAAGCTTTTAGGTCCGAACGGCGAAGAACTATCAGGTCAAGATATCGAAGTTAACGTGTGGCGTGAAGGCCGTCTGGAGTCGATTAGAGCCAGCGAAAAGGCCTGTGTGGATGTCCGAAATAGTGAAACTCTTATCGTTCGCGACCCAAATTCCGGATCCGCTCTTACAGCTGGCGAAGGTTCCTGGGAAAACATGCTGAAACTGCGTCTGCAGACTGTCGCTGAAAGTCAGGTTCAAGCGGCCTGCCCCCAGCCCCAGCTGAATTATAAGAGCCAACTGCTTGCTGGGATCAAGCGACCTGAGGCGCGTTTGGCCTCCTATCATATTCGTGCGAGCCTACGCGATGTCGCAGGGATTATCCTTGAAGAGCGAGAGTTTCTCCTTAGCGAAAGCCAGACTCTGCCTCTTGATTGGCGAATGAACCTAGAGTACCCCGAAGGCGATTATTTACTCAGTCTCAGTCTTGAAAATCTGTTGCGCGACACTGAGCCGGCAGTATTGAATTGTGCCTTCAGCCTTGATGAAACGCCACCTTCCGTGTCTGTTGAGCTAGCAAGAGACCTCAGCCAAACATCTGCTGGCTATCGTGTGCTCGAAGCACGCTCCGACCTTAAATTCAGTTTGAAAGACAAGTTTTCTAGCAAGCTAAGCAGCTGTTTGGTTCCTATAACCGAAGAAGCCATCGAGGCTGATCACAGTGGTACTTCCTGTGACCTCGCGCCGCAGGATGATTCAATTCAGTTGCCTAGTGCCGGCTACTGGCTGCTGAGGTATCAAGCGCAGGATTCAGCGGGCAACTTCTCTACCGTCCACACCCTGCCTCTTCTAGCCTATAACGGTGCAGTCATTGAACGCATTCGCCTGCTCGCAGATGGGGTGAGCTATGATGTGGACGAGATGCATAATCCGCGTCAGGGAATGATTAAAGCCCTTGAAGCTGATGCCTTACGGCGTAGACTTAGCACCCAATATGAGAAAGAGGCCGCCCGCCTCTATGCTGATCAAGCCCTCTATAAACTTGTCCATAAAAATATACCTCTGCATGAGGTCGCACTCGATGAGCTGATATTTGAAATGGTGCCCCACGCCGACCATCGCTCGTTTACCGTGATCACTGCCCAAACCGGCCAGATTCTCAGCTTCGACCACAATGCCCACCTTATTTGGAAGGACTCTCTAGGTGAAGTCCCTCTTAGTTACGCCATTACAACTGATGGTCAGCGATTGGCTGTTGGAACCGCCTCAGGCAAGATTTGGGTCTGGTCTTCAAAAAC
>JBGSRE010000492.1:0-4225 GCA_041737755.1 Oligoflexus sp. | reverse complement strand
CCGAGCCAGCTGAACATACAGACGGTGATTGGACGCGCGATGATTGACTCCAATGTGTTACTCATCACGATGGCCGGAAAGCGGGAGGATGTGGCGACCCGAGGACTTGTTACTCAGCCTGAAAGAGCAACTTGCGATTACCCCCGCGATTGATCTCTTTACCCTCGCTGGTGGGACTTTGCAAAATTGTATACTTAGGACCGATCGAGAGGTTGTCAAAACCTCGCATGTTTTCCGCCCCACCCAGACGATAGCGGGTCAAAATCGGAATCGACTTATCGCCATTGGGCCAGAGCAGACCAAACTCGCCGTTGAAGCGAAAGTAGGTGCGATACGTGTCGGTGAAGTCAACGGGATGAAAATAGGCCGCAGATGCGGTTGTTTCCAGATACTGTCTGCTTCCACCAAGGATACTGCCACCGGTAAATTCCTGGGCGAAGCGAAGATCTGAGCCTTCGGTCGGATCGATGTAGTTGTTGGTGGCATTCCGGGCGACACCAAAAATTATGCTATTTTCCTGCCCAGCCTCAACAAAACTGCCCACCAGAGCCGTTTTTGAATCGATATCAAAGATCGACGTCCGGTAGGTGACGGAAGCCCGCACCTGTTCCCAGATCCGACGGCCTACGGTGACACTGCCACCTTTTCGTGCTTCTTGAATATCCACACCGTCCGCAATCAAACGGACTTCATTCCGAATAAACGCCGAGAAACCCAGAGACCAGAGTGAGTCATTGACGCGAGGATCGGTCAATCCCAATTCCAGGGAATAGTTCTTGCCACCATTCCAACGACCTGTGACGTTGGATCGCCAGCCTTTACCGCTTTGATTTTCTTCCGAATAGCGACCTTGGCCAAACCATTTGTTCTCAGCAGCTTCCGCGCCAGGGCTGAAACCCAGAGCAGCTTGCAATTGACCGGTAGGCTTTTCTTTGACCTTGAATTTATAGTGCAGGATCTGCGGCTGTTTTTCATCTCGTTGACGAACGGTTTGTACTTCTTCAAAGAAGCCGAGGCGTTCCATGTTGGTTTTCGAAGTGGTCAAGCGTGTGCCGCTGTAAAGTTCACCATCAGCAACGTTCAATTCACGACGCAGGACGTTGTCACGGGTTTTGGTATTGCCAATAAACGTAAAGTCACCGAAGTAGACTTTCTCGCCCTTGGCAATCTCGTAATTGAGATAGACCAGTTTCTTTTCGCGATCATAGCGATGTTTGGGATTGACGTCGACGAAGGCGTAGCCCTTGTCACCATATTTATCGATCAGCATCTCGACGTCTTTGCGGAAGTTGGTGAAGCGGAACAGCTCATCAGGCTTCAGCACCATCCACTCTTTGATTTCTTCGACTGGATAGAGCACATCACCGGAAATCTCGATGCCGCCGACGTTGTATTGAATCCCTTCTTCCAACTCGAAGGTAAGTCGCACATAGCGACGATCTTCTTCGATAACTTTGACCGGAGTGCCGACATTCACTTCAGCAAAACCTTGGTCTTTATAGAGATAGCTGAGCACTTCCGTATCGCGTTTGATGAATTCATCATTATAGACCGAACCTGGTGCCGATAGGTTCGACATACGGGTGTAGGGACGCGAAAAGAATTTTTCGATCAGATCGGCATCAGAGAAAAAATTATTGCCCATGATGTGCACATCGCCCACCAGGACTTTGCCGCCTTCTTCGATATTATAAGAGAGGGTGACTTCGTGATCATTGTCAGGATTGGGTTCCAGCTTATAAGAAGCTTTGGCGAGATAGTAGCCTTTTTCCAGATACTGCTTCTCGATCATCCGCAGGTCGTTGTTGATCGAACTCTCGTTGACGATCGTATAGACCTTAGTTTCCAGCTTATCCTTGAAGTCGTCTTCCTTTAGCTCTTCGATGCCATTGAATTTTATGGCGACGATAGCAGGCTTTTCTTTGACGTCAATGATCAGACGGACGCCGCCGGCGATATCTTCCTTAAAGATTTTAATGTCTGAGAAATAGCCAAGGTCGTGGAGTTTTTTGATATCTTCACGAATAATTTTTGGATCGAGGTTTTCGCCTTTGCTAGAGCGGATACTCGTGAGAATGGCGTCGGCCTCGACTTTTTTATTGCCGCGGACAGCCAATTCAGAGATACGATCAGATGCCCAAAGATCAAGCTGAAAAGTGAGCAGTGGAATTGCGATCAACAGTCGTCTCACCAGGGTCCCCCAAAATCCACAATATTGCCGTCTTCCATTACTACCTGGTAAGGCAGTCTTTTTGCCAGCTCCGTGTCGTGTGTCACAAGAAGCATGGTTACTTGATTGCGTCGGCCCAGTTCGACAAGCAGATTTTCGACCAGTTCCCCGCTCTTTTTATCGAGGTTTCCCGTCGGTTCGTCAGCTAAAAGAATCGGTGCTTCCATAAGAAGAGCCCTGGCGATCGCCACTCTTTGCTGTTCACCACCCGACAACTCAGCGGGGCGGTGATTGAGGCGGTGACCGAGTTCCACAGCTTGCAAGAGCGAGACGGCCTTGTCTTTAAGAAGGCTGCGATTCCCGCCCGCGATCAAACCTGGCATCATGACATTTTCGATCGCCGAAAATTCGGGTAGCAGATTATTCATCTGAAAGACGAAGCCTACGGTCTGATTTCGAAAGGCAGACGCTGCATGATCACCAAGGTTAGAGACATCTTTGCCGTTGAGTCTCACTGAGCCAGCACTTGGAGTATCAAGAGTGCCGATCACATGCAACAACGTACTTTTCCCAGATCCAGATCGACCTGTTACGCCCACCATTTGGCCTTTGCGAACCTTAAGATTTACACCCCGCAGGGCTTGGACCTTTTGTTCGACAACCTGATAAGTCTTAAAGACACCTTGAAGGTCAATGATAAAAGGCGTTTCAGTCACGAATACCTCAATCCCTGGGAAGGGTTTTGTCTGGCTGCAATGGCAGCAGGATAAAAGGCACCAAGCAGGCTTAATATCCAGGCCGAACCGCAGATAATCATATATTCAAAAGGTAAAAACCGAACGGGCAAACTGCGCAAGGACACAAGGTTCACGGGCAACTCTGCGAAGCGAAGTTCTTTCAGTAGAAAGCAAAGACTCAAGCCCAAAGCCAAGCCTAAGGTAATTCCCACCGTTCCAATGGTGAAGCCTTGCACCAGATAAAGTCGTCCGATATCGCGTTGAGACATGCCGAGCGAACGCAAAACACTGATCTGCTGTTTCTTATGATAGACCGTCATCATCATCGTCCCGCTGATGGAAAATGCTGCGACGAGGACTATCAACATAAGAATGGCGCCCATCGTATATTTTTCTAATTGCAGTGCAAACAGCAGGGCCGAGTTGGTATCTTTCCAAGTTTTACCTACCAGACCTTTGGTTTGCTTCAGTCGATCCTGCAGCAGTTCGATACGATTGGGTTCTTTGGTGTTAACGCCTATTCCTGTCACATATTCTTCTTCATCCAAAGACGGTTCGTAATCGGAGAGAAACTTACGACCTTCTCCAAGCGAAACGACCGCCCATTTCGAATCGTAGTTAAAGAGCCCGGTGTGGAATAATCCAACGACCACATAGGATCGGGTGATTGTTCCTCCACTCATAATCGTCGACGAGGAAGCCGCTTGGGGGCTTAGTACCGTGATCTCGTCGCCAATGTCGGCTCCCAGTTGGGCTGCCAAACCATCGCCAAGGACAATACCAGGCCAGCGGCTACGTTCAGTGCCTTTGCTAATCATCGGCGAATGTTCACCATCGATATCATTGAGCCGGCCTTCTGTCATGGACGAATCAAAGGCCCAGAGGTCACCGCCAAACTTGGGATCGATTCCAAAGAGCACCACGGCTGATAGATGTTTGCCTTGTTTCAGGACGACGTCCGCTGAGGTGAAGGGAGCCACACCTTCCGCTTCAGGAAACATTTTTTGAAAGCTTGCGACAGGGTATTTATGCAGGCTGAATCCCGCCACCGCATTTTCTGCTAGGACTTCCAAATGCGGCTGTCCACGAAGCATTTTGCCTTTGAGATCCTGCTCGAAGCCCCCCATAACGGAAAGCACGATGATCAAGGCAGCGACGCCGATGACCACCCCAAGAATGGAGAAGCTTGTCATGAATGACAGGCCATGTCGTCCCTTACGGGCGATAAGATAGCGCCAAGCAACCCACTGAATGAAACTAAAACTGGCTCGATCTGCCACGCAATCATCCTCGTCTACCCGAGGTAATGAAGCCGCCG
>JBGSRE010000446.1:0-8500 GCA_041737755.1 Oligoflexus sp. | reverse complement strand
CGGATGCGTAATCAGGAAGCTGAGCGCACACTCTTGAACGATTTCGATGCCAAGCTGAAATCCAGTCGGAAAACCAAGTCCACCAGCTTTTAAAACCAGTCTGCCGCAGATTTTGACCAAGAGCGACTCAGGGAAATTGCTGAATGACGCTACCTATTGGTAGGAAATTGACCGGCAGTCCCCCTAGTAAATCCTTGCTTTAGCATGGACAGTGATGCCAGACTCGCCTACAACTTCAATGATCATATCTTTCCAATACAGGGCAGGGCTCGTCCAGCCCCTTACGCAGAGGAGACAATCATGAGACCTGCTGAGACTCCCTGGAAGTTTGTGCTGCTAGGTGGTGATGGTAAAACCGCCGCCAACTATTTAGCAGCGGCTGCCCTTGCGGGGCATCGATTGGATCATTTCGCTTCGATGCATGAGCTAGGATATTTGGGAAGGTTTCGTGAATACGATGCCGCGATCGTTCATGGTGATATGCAGCCTTTGTCTGGCTTGGAATTGGCAGAATATCTGGAGAAGCTCTTTCAATCTTTGCCTATGATTCTTTTGACTCAAGAATATGCCCCAGAGTTTCAACGCAAGCACTTACCAGCGAGTGTTGTAGAGAGTTTTCCTGTATCAGAGGAAGCGCACTTGGTTTTGGACAGGGCTATTCAAGCACTTCATACCAAAAATTTTATAGCTCCCCTCCTCGCTGCTGTCGAGCGTCGCTAATATTCAGGATTATTTTCAATAAAAGGGCTCGGGATTTTTCGAAATCCCGAGCCCTTTAAACGCTGAGCCTTGGGCATAGTGCCTAAAGCAAGGGAAGCTCCCTCTATAGCGGTACTCCGTTTAGAGGGAGAGGATGTCACCTGTGTCGGCGCATGCCAACCAATTGTTTAGTTTTTGCTGCCACCTGACTTCCCGCAAGTTTAACATGTGCCTCGACGATAGCGTCAGTCCCACTATGCAGGAGAAGCTGCGAGCCAAGCGCCGTGAGTGGGCCTAGAAAAACATCACCAATCTCGACTGAGCATCGTGATCTCAAATGAAATACGCTGTACGTTCCATCAATCACGCGAACAGCAATCATGTCTTGATTTTTAAGAATGACTCGACCTTCCATAGTCTCCTCACGATCTCGGCCTGAAGTACGAAGGCCCAGTGTCCTCTTAGTGTAAAATAGTCTTGATATGCCTATATTATGAAGGTCAGACCTCCAGAACAAGGGCCTTCTCAAAAACTTCCTGCTTAATATGAATGTCACTAAGCTAGCATATCCGCGACTGCTTTCAAGCTAATTCAACCAGGATCGGGACTTCGGTAAATAGCAATGAAGCCCGAACGAGTTTACCTGGGTTTAATCGACGAACAGCTTCTACATACAGAGCCAACTGTTGATCATATTTTTTGTCGGCTATCAGCTGCTTGAAGTCATGATTCAAGCTGACTTCAGCCACAGTCTTATAGTCGACAACTAAGAAAGATTGGTCGTCTCGTTCAATCAAAAGATCGATGACACCACGTACCAGCTGTTGATCTTGAATATAGGCAACAGGCATTTCCGCATATGTTTGCTGAGCGCCTTTAAACAGTTCTTGCCAAAGTGGAGAGTGCAAAATATTGGCCAATTTAGATTGGGCAAATCTGAAAGCCATATGATATTCGTGCAAATGATGCTGGCTTCGTAGCGACATCCAAACCTTTTCGGCTTCAAACTCTTCGCCTTTTACTGCTGCCTCTAACCCCTTATGCACAAAGCTGCCAAGACTCGTTGCGTACGGATGTGAATCTTTGTGTGCTGTCGCTTTAGATTCCAAAAGTCGGGCTGGAGCCAGAGTTCGAATTTCTTTGCTGGTGGATGCCGGTAGAGCCGGCAATAGCCAAGCGGCTTGGCGCTCTTCGACAATCTTGCTTGTCGTTGCAGGCATCGATGGCAGACTGCCTTCGCTGATTAACTCTTGAACCATTGTTCCGCAACGGAGTTGAGTCCTGGAACCAAGCGCAAGGAAGGCGTTTTCAATCAAAGTGTGGAAGGATCTATCAGCCGGCTTGCCAGCTTTTCTTTGATGGCCTGAAACGACCAAACAATACTGAGCCCTAGTTAATGCTACATAAAGAAGCCGCAAATTTTCGGCTGCTGACTCCTGCAAGAGTTGCTCATGAATACCATTCATATGCTCATCGTGAGTTGGTTGGTCGGCTTTTTTTCCCACATAGAACACTCCAGTTCCCTGGCTGTGATCTTTCATTTTGGCCCAAAATGGATCGGCTCGGTCCCATTCTTCACCGGTTCCCACCAGCATAACCAATGGGAACTCCAAACCTTTGGATTTGTGAATCGTCATCAGTTGAATGGCATCGCTCGAAACGTCGGCGAGACCTATGGATTTCTCTGCTGCCATTTGATCGAGTCGATCCAGTAGCGGATACCAGTCATAGAGTCCAGAAGCTTCCAGTTCAAAAAGCAATTCTGCAAACCGTGCGCCATTCGCTTGGGCTAAGCTTCCTTCTTCTTCTCCGAAGGCTACGGCATAGCGAGCGGACCCCTGAATCTCTTGCAAGAATTTCTGTAATAGCAGAGCCGGTCTGAGCGTCTGCCTTAAACGGAGATAATCCTGAAGCTGTCCTGTTCCCTTTTGACCACGCTCGCTGAGCCAGAGCAAGATTCGCTTGTGGCGCTCGATTTTACTCTGCTCTTTCTGCTGCGGTTCGGCTGCCAATGCTTGCAGCAGCAGAGCATCGGGTACTGCCAGAAGGAGGCTTTTTAAAAGTTCTACCAGACTCAAAGTATCAGATGGGTTGGCCATTGTGCGACAGAAAGCCATCAAATCGCGAATTTCAAGTCGTTCAAAGAAGCTTTGGCCTTCTTCCATGCGAACTGCACATCCTTGTGCCCGCATGGCGTCGGCATAGACAGCCGCCTGAGTAGCCGCGCGATAGAGTATGGCGCAATCCCCAGCTTTGAGTGGACGAAGTTGTTTCGCTTTCTTGTCAAAGATGCGTTTGGGATGCAGACCATGAATCCATTCCTTCAATTGCTGGGCCAGGAATTGAGCTTCCGCTTTGATAGGATCGCCCAGGTCTTGTTCTTTGCTAAACAGCGGAGCAATCGTAATGCTGGCAGGTCCCGGGACAAGACATTGGCCTGTTTCGGGGTGGTGAGCTGTCTCATGCTTGGGAAATTCATGAATGCGATTTTGAAAAACTTGATTCACCAGGGACAAGAGGAGAGGACTGGTTCGATAGCTTACGCTCAGGTTGATCGAGACGGCCGAGCTTTGGCTGAGATGCAGGGCGGCTTCGTCTAGAATCATCGCTTCGGCTTCGCGAAATCCATAAATAGATTGTTTGGCATCACCAACAATGAAGACCGTCGGTGCTAGGTGATCCTTGGATTCCAAGCCTTTACCCGCCAGCATTTCTCCTGCCATAGCCCGAAAGACTGTCCACTGCAAGATACTGGTGTCTTGAAATTCATCGAGCAAAAGATGATGAATACTGCGATGCAAAAGAAAGCGAATTCCAACCGCATCGGCTTCACTGAACAGATGAAAGCCACCTTTGATGAGGTCGGCAAAAGAAAGACTGCGACTATGGAGCTTGCCCTTTTTTCTTTCTGTTTCATAAAGCTGAAAGATCTGAAACAGAAATTGGCCTCGAAGATTCAGCAGTGATTTTTTCTGCTCCGCTTCAAAAGCCAGCGCAGACTCATCGACAAGCGCGATGGAAGCAGCCAATTGATCGCGCTTTTTGCCCTTAAAAGTCCCGCCATGCACCGTACCATCGCCTTTGAGCACCTTTAATTCTTGCAGTTGAGCAAGGTCCCGAACTTTGATAGCAGCCAAAGCTGGGCCGATTCTATCGACCGGCAAAGTTCGGACGATCTCTTCCAATGCCGATTCCACCCAGGCGATAAAGGATAGCTGGGGTGAATCCGGATCACGCGGAGCCAGCGGATGATTCAGCAAAGCTGTGCTTCTCTGCTTTTCTACCAACCAGAGAAAGGATTCATGTTTGATCAGTTCTTTGAGGCGATTTTGAATATCGAGCAGGTGAAAATCTTGCGCCAGTTGCGTGTGCCATTGCGGCAGTAGTCCCTGTTCCTGGGCAGTTTTAAGCAGGGAAGACCAGGCTCGGGAAAGAAGCCGTTCTTCGCCTCTTGGACTGAGGAGATCAAAGCCAGGGGGAATCACTAAATTGCCTTCGGCCGAAGCTTCGAAGGGAAATTTACGAATCCATTCCAAAAAGATGGCATCAATGGTAGCGATGCGCAGCGATTGAGTGCTGGCCAGAATCAATCGAGCTGCAGCTTCTGGACTGCGTGGGGGAGGGAGAAGCTTACTGGGATCGCTCGCCTGCGACAGCCTATAGAAATCCTCTAGATCCGCTGCGAATGCATTTCGCACACTGGGATCTTGCAGAAGCTGAGCGGCGCTGTCCAAGATTCTCTCGCGCATTTCCGCGGCCGCTTTGCGGGTAAAGGTCACGGTGAGGATGGATCCAGGATGGGCCCCTGCAGCCACCAATTGGAGGAATCGCCTTGATAGCTGCCAGGTTTTACCACTGCCAGCGGACGCGCGAACGACAAAGCTGCGATAGGGATTTTGGGGATTATTCAGCGGCATCCTCAGATCCTCCGCGATCGCTGTGGCCTTTTATTCTCTGAGCCCAGGTGTTTTGAGCCTGGATACGCATCCGAGCACGCGGATCTTCCTTTCGACAGATACCATCATAGCTGCAGAGTTCGCAGTTGCTGGGATCGGCGTGAAAGCGACTGCTGCGCCGAATTTCATCCTCGCGCCATTGCCATTGAGCGAGGACACCCGCTTTCAAGGCTTCGATATCAGGGGTTTGACGGGAACTCAAGGCGCGTGCCATAGGCTGTTCCTTGGCTGCTGCATTGATGCCATGAGATTTCCATTCTCCCTGATAAATATTCCAATAGCCCAGGAGCAGTGGCTTGGAACTGAGCTCTGGATCAAAACAAGCAAGAGCTAAAGCATAGACACCCAATTGCGGTGCGGAACCACGTTCTGAAGCGCTGATAGAGGGGGTATTGCGCCGCTTGTAGTCGGTAATCAGGGTGAGTTCTTCGAATTGATCCAGAGCATCAATGCGACCGATCAGCATGCGCCAGTGTTCTCCGACCTGGACACTGACCTCATGCGATGTGTGCGGACCGAAGCTGAGTTCTCGTTTGACGGCTTTCATTTTACCAGGCTTATCGATTCCCAAGATTTGCAAATGGGCGATAAATTTTGGCCAAGCATGCTGCTCCAGATGTCTTTTTATGGGACTATCTTTAAGTTCGATAGGAGCTAGGCGATCCGTTAGGCTCATCAAACGTGCCAGGGCCGACTCAGCAAAATTTTGCTGAGGAATCACCCACTCAGGAAGAATTTTTTTACCCTGATACATGCCGCTGAAAAATGCTTCTAACACCGCATGGAGCCAGATACCCTCGCGTCTGGCATCGCCATCCCAGGGTGGAGGGCGAAGCTCATGTACCTGCAATTGACTTAAGAGAAAGGCATAGGGACAACGGATCAGCTTTTCCAAGCGGCTGGCGCTCATCTTGGTCCAGAGTTGTTCCAGATCGCCTGGAAAATTGCCTTCGGGCTCATCGGGAAAGCTCTCGAGCAATGGCAAGTTCGAAGCAAAAACTTCTGCCCAGAGAGGCAGAGACTCCTCCTCCAATTGATACTGTACCATGAGCGCCTCGGTGAACCGCGAACGCACGACAGCCTCATCACCGCGCCTTTTGGATCGAACAAGAAGCATCTGCGGCAGACGAGCCAGCAGCAGATGAAAGGTTTGATCCTCCATGGATTCCAAGACTTCCCAACCAGGCAGGCCCATGGCTTTCTTCAAATAATTATCGAGCAGGACATCTTGGGGCAGCGCCTGAGGAAAAAAACCTTCCTGACAACCGATCAGAATGACCCTTGAAAAGGGCATGGAACGAGCTTCCGGAATGCTGAGGATTTGCAGTCCCGCTAGCGGTTCGCCGATGCCTCGGACATCGCCACTGAGCAAATGACGAGTGAGAATTTCCCAGAAAAAATGACCCGTCATCAGCGAAGTGCTCACACTATCGATGATTCGTAATGATTCTAAAAATCCATCGAAGAGATCCTGGGCCGATTGCAATAAATCGGGGGCCTCTGCGCAATGGAAGATGTCAAATTCCTTCGCCAGGCTTAGCAATTCCTCCTGCCACACGCTTACTTTCGCCTCGCGCTGGGGACGGAAAATCTCTAGCCTATGCAAAAGTCCGTTGAGGACAACGCGGAGATCTTCGGGAATTTCCTGAGCAAGTAGCTGGTAATCCCGTGGCAAGCCCGAGTGGATGAGAGATTCCCGCAGCCGATCCACAATAGCCTCGCCAGAGTCTTGCAGCCAAGCCTCGACCGAAGGATGATGCAGGAGTCCTAAGAGTTGACTGCATTCCTCTTCGCCGTGCCAGAGACTATGAATCAGCGATAAAAAACGTCCTGGCAGCAATGAGGAAAAACTTTGAGCCAAAGCGATATTACAATCACCCAGCTCGGCAGCATAAGAGCGCAGCGCAGCCCCATAGGTGCTCTCGCGGCTTACCAGGATAGCAATCTGGTGAGGGCTGAGTCCTTCCTCGATCCATTGCCTTGAGAGACTGATAGCCCAGCGTGCTTCTTCCATAGGAGATGAGGCTATGAAAGCTTTTGGGATCATAGGTGTCGGGCGGTTTTGATAGGCTTTGAGAGTCGGCGAATAACCACAGAGAGAACGAATCCAGGCCACCAATTCTTTGAGAGGACTCGAATGATGATAGAGTTCCGGAGCCTCATGCAACCAAAAGGAACAACGCTCGTCTTGGAGCAAGCATTCCAAGACGCTTCGCCAACTTTTAGCCACGCTGGTATAGGCCACGAAAACAATGCGCGTATAGGGTTGCAGTGATTCTGCCGACCAGCGCTCGGACATGTCTTTCGCACAGGCCGCGAGGAGGGCGCTGCGAGTCAGCATGCCTTGTTCCAGAAGGACCGCATCCAGTTGCCGCAGAATCGCTTGGATCTCTTGAGCTCTCACATAGAGCGAGCCTAAATGGGTTTCGCTCTTATAAATATCTTCCCTAATGATGCGCTGCAGTTCATCGATTGCAGATTCACGCAAACCATGCTCAAAGAGTTCATTATGTAAAAGTCGTAATTCTCGTTCATGGCCCACCTGGAGCTGCGTGAAAGCTCCTGAACCGAGCAATTGATGCAGGAGGAGTTCCACGGCGCTATCGGGAATCAGACTGAGATTAAGAAATTGGGCCTGTTGGCTCAGCAGTTTTTCTAAAGTGACAATGGCAGGCGTGCGAATCGCGGCGTGATGCTGCAGAATACCCGCTAGGATAGTGGTGCCGAGCCTTTGGGTGGGGACGATAAGAACAGTCTGAGCCAGTTCAGCTTGAGTCCATTGACTCAACTCATGAATCAACTCAGAAGCCAGACAGACCTCAGGCGAAAAGAAGTGAAGGCTTGCTCCCATGATCGTCAAAACTCCGAAGCGAAGAGACTCTGCATTGATTTAAAACGTATAAGCTTTCAACGATAGCAGATGCTAGAGACATGAGCAGCGATTTCCTGTCACACACAAGAAAACTTTGACAGTCTGGCGGGTTCTGTCCAAGGAAAAAAGCGGATGAAGCGGACTGGACTTTGATTTACATTGAGTTTTCTTGCAGCACGAAAAGGGGATCCCAGGTGCAGAATACAGCCGCATCCACCGAATATTACGCAGCCGCTCGGAATGATATTTTGCCCTATGTCCCTTCTGCAGCGCGGACTGTTCTGGAAATAGGCTGCGGTTTTGGTCATTTTGGCCTGGCCTTGAAGCAAAGACAAAGCTGCGAGGTATGGGGCATCGAAATGGTGGCAAAAGCCGCCGAGGAGGCCCAAACACGTTTGGACCAAGTGTTTTGTGGCGATGCCATGAGCTGCTGGGAACAATTGCCCGATCAATACTTCGAAGTGCTGGTGATGAATGATGTGCTGGAGCACATGGTCGATCCCTATGTCTTTCTTAGAAAGATTAAAAGCAAGCTGAAACCCAATGCCACACTCATCGCCTCTATTCCCAACATTCGCTACATTCGCACACTTTTTGATCTGGTTGTGGCACGCGACTTTCGTTACACCAATGATGGAGTGATGGATCGCACGCATCTCAGGTTTTTTACCAGGATGAGTATGCAGCGAATGTTTCAAGATGAAGGCTATCGCATTGAAAAACTGGACGGCAATCACCCTTCCCGACATCCTCTGGCATGGCTTCTGACTCTGGTGAGTTTCGGCTGGATGCGCGACTGCCTCTACATGCATTATACGGTTCTGGCGAGGCCTAATTAGTCTCTGGCGCCTAAAGCGCCAGAGACTATCCTGAGGAGTGAAACGACGAAGGATCTCGCCGATAAGTACCTGATTCCACGAGATCCTTCGCTTCGCTCAGGATAGTCCCTGCGCGAAATTTTCAATTTCGCGCC
>JBGSRE010000398.1:0-6989 GCA_041737755.1 Oligoflexus sp. | reverse complement strand
CCTGGTTCCGCCGTCTTGCAATTCAGGGCAAAACCAACGAAAGCAGTCAGACAAACCAATGAGGCTAATCGGAGCATAAGAATCCCTTCCTCTCGAGACAACGAAATAGAAGCTTCGGCTTTAGCCCACCGCAGCTGAGTTAAACGCGAACGCGCAACTTAGAATAGCACAAATTCAGCCAGGAAGTCGAAGCGGATCTTGGGTTTAAAACTTCCCAGGACCTCACCAAGGTCTCGAATCATTGCCATTCAGTTCAGCTCTAGTTTCGAGAGCCGATAAGGGAACTTGAGATGCTAGCCCAACGATTATTCGGAGTAAGCGCCATGCACTTGCCCTGCATCAGAACCCTGACCCGCTCTTGTTTGAAACTCCCCCTGACGGTGCTGCTGGGTTTCGGTGCCAATGCTTCTGCCATCAGCGAGCAAAACTACAAAGCCGATTTCGATGCTAAGGTCGCCCCCTTCTTTCAATCACAGGGTGAAGAGGGAACGATTCAGACTTCGGATAAAGTCACACTCGCCTACAAGGCTTTTGTGCATCCCGATTCGGTGGCCGATCTGGTTTTTCTTCAAGGTTGGACAGAATCCTACGTTTCTTATCCTGAATTTGCCTATGACATGCACCAGAATAAAGTTTCTGTCTACTTTCTGGACTGGCGCGGCCAGGGCAAGTCTCAACGCGCCCTCGACGATAGCTACAAGAGCTATGTGCAGGACTACCAGGAGTATGTTCTCGACCTCAAAGCCTTCATGGAGCAGGTGGTAAAACCCCGGGCCAAAAACAAACCGATCGCGTTGGCTTTTTCCATGGGCGCCAATGTTCTTTCCATTTTTGAGACGCAGTACCCCGAAACCTTTTCCAGAGTCATCCTGATTTCACCCATGCTGGATATCAAGTCCGATCCATGGCCGCAGTGGATTGCCTGGTCTATCGCTCGTTTTGTCGAGGCCCTTGGCTTTGGCGACTCCTATCTGTTCGGGCAGGGTCGCCCTCAACCGGGTAGTCCCCGGATCAACCGAGTTACTGGCAGCAAGCAAAGATTCGACCAACTCATACTCGATCGCAACGCCGACCCCAAGACTGTCTTAAGCGGTGGGACATTCTCCTGGCTCAGGGCAAGTTTTGAAGCTACCTGGTTCATGCGCGAGCATGCGGAACGGCTCACGGTTCCGATCCTTTTGTTCCAAGCCGGCCAAGATGAATTTGTCCGAACCGGAGGCCAGGACTATGTGTGTGCTCGTGCCCCTGTTTGCTTGAAGCTGGTGATTCCTGCTGCTAAGCATGCGATCTTACTAGAGTCGGACCGGATCCGTAACAAGGTGATGGCTGAAATAATGGATTTTATTCTTAATGGCTATTGAGATCTATGCGCTGCACTCTGGCCGCCACTAGGATTCTTTGCTGGTATCGGCGGCTGGATAGTTTTTCACCAAGCCCCCTGAGCTCCATGACAATCGAATCCAGGGCAAGGGGGGCTAGATTTTGAAGACCTATCTCGACGAGGATTCCGAAGCCTTTTCTGCACCGCCCCTCGCCGCCCCGGGATCATTAAAAATCCTGATCAATGACATGAGCAATATTCCGCTCGGCCAAAGCAGAAATTGTGAACGAAGGATTGCAGCAGCCGGAAGCTCCCGGTAAGAGAGCACCATCGTTTACATACAGCCCCTCATAGCCCTTCACGCGGCCATAGAAATCACAGGCTTTGCCGATGACGCAGCCCCCGAGCGGATGATAGCAGATATCGTCCTTCACCTTTTCACGCAGGTAGGTAAGGACGGAGCTGGTCCACCCTCCATTAGCCTTGTTCAGTTTGGATAGACAATCGAGAAGAACCTGATTGACGAGTTCCTGACCTTGATCATTTTTTGGCCAATCAATCACGACTTCGTCTCGTTCTGGAACATAACGGAACTGGCCACGCGTCGGGGTAATGCCAATGCTGAAATACATGAGCGCATGCAAATCAATGCCCACCGGAAATTGCGGATGCTCGATAAAGACTGGAGTCAAGGGATGATCGAGTGCATTCAGACCCAGCGAAGGAGGCCCGCCTTGAACGCGACCGGTGGATTCTGGAATACCCAGGCGCAGAGCATAGGCATTGCCATTATTGCCCCAGCCTTGACCCACTTCACTATTGAGTAACGGCAGCAAACCTTTGGCCTTGGCCTTCACCAAAAGACTGGTACTGCTGATGGAGCCGGCGCTTAAGAAAAGTTTTTTGCAAAGGATACCGCGCAGAGCAATGACTTCACCCTCTTCATTCAGTTCTTCCAAGGCAACTCGATAGAAACCGTCGGCATTCTGGCTGATACCATCGACCCGATGCAGTGTTTTGACTTCCAGTAAACCCGTGGCCTCGGCTTCCTTGAGGTAATTTCTATCCAGACTACCTTTGGCGCCGCTGTTGACGCCATAGACAGCTTCACCGGCCGTTAAGGACGCGGGAATTTCACCGCTCAGTTCCTGCCTGACGATATTCCAATCGGTAGACGTTGCAAGATCTTCCGATAGAATTCCAGCTTTCTCATTATGGGCTTTGGCTACCCGTATGTGTTGATAGCAATCGGCGTCAGTGAGATCGGCGGGCAATGCACTGCGATTAAAACGTCGACCCACTTCATCATAGAAAGGCTGCAATTCTTCAAAGGTGATTTCCTTGGGAAAAACCTTTTCGAAAATTCTTTTCTCAGGCTTGACCATAACACCGCCCCAGGTGATCGATCCTCCACCCCAGGCTGCACCATTCAGAACCATCTTACCGGCGAGTTTGCGGCCCTGCAGAACGCCGCTTGTTTTGCGAATCGGCAAAGGCGGTCCGAGTGGAATCACAGTGGTCGAACTGAGCCAGGTCGAACGTCCATCCGGGTAGAGATTTTTGGAGAAGCGCTGGACTCCGGCTGCCAGTGCTTGATCCCAACGACGGCCCTGTTCGATGATAGTCACTGCGTGTCCACTTTGCACAAGGCGCAGCGCGGAAATGGCTCCCCCAAAACCCGAGCCGATGACAACAATTTCTCGATATTCATCAGCAATTTTTTTAGGAGGAGCCTTGAAAGCTAAGGCGTCCGGCCCCCGCACCAGCGCATAGGTACCAGCAAGGCTTGAAAATTGCAGAAATTTGCGTCGGTTCAGTGATTTTTTCTTGGGTGAGTCTTCAAAATTCATCGATATCCCCTTGTGTGTCCATGGACCACAAAGTGTATCGGTATTCAGCTAAAAATCAAGCCTCTCCTCTCGCCAAAACTTCGTCAAGTGACTGGACTAAGACCCCTACCATGCTTGGCCTTAACCAGCATTCTGGTAACCATACTTGGCAAGAATCTTTCGATAGGCTTCGGTTTGAATCACACTGGCGATGGCATGATCGATCAGACTTTGAAGGTGTTCGCCTTCCGCTGATTGGGGCAAAAAGAAATGCCGGGATGAATGGTCGAAGAGAAAGTCTAGCTTTCTCACAGAATTCTTTTGCTCATGGCTGAGGTTGTATTGCATTTCATAATCACTCGTAGCCATGACATCGATGCGTTGGGATACGAGCATTTCCACGGCTTGTTTTTCATTATTAACCATGAACAGTAACATTTGCATAGCTTTGACTGATTGATCGAAGCGCTCGTTGAAGGTATAACCTCGAACCATCCCAAATTTTAGGTTTGGGAGCTGAGCATAGAATTGGTCGGGATTCGAGGCTTTGATCGGCGAGTCCTGATGAACCCAGATATAGCGATCAACGCTGCGATAGGCGCTGGAAAAAAGGCCAAATTTCATACGCTCTGCTGTTTTAACAGTGGGCAGTACGACCAGCTTTTGCTTCTTTTTCACCATTTCGATCTGGCGAGCCCAAGGAATATTTTCAAATACGATATGGCAGTCCACTTTGCTGAAGATGAGATTTGCAAGCTCAAAATCTAGTCCGCCTTCTTGCTTGGAAAAAAACATAGGGGGAGCAAAAATCCAACCGGCAGTAAATTCGCAGGATCTCGGCTGAGCGACAAGAACTTTGCTCGTGACGAGTAAGCAGAAGATTAAAATAGAATGTATTCTATAGTGGATATAACCCATATGACTTTTGCTCCAGAGGCCCGGCAAAAAAAAGTAATTTTGAGGAGCATACAGTGAACATTGTTAATCTGCAACGATGATACGGAAGGCTCTTTCTGCCGCTGATGTAAGTTTACAATCGTCGAACAAAAGTTTCCGCCATGCCGATACCGACCGCAGTTTCCTGATCAGGACGTACATAACGCAGATCGCGAATAAGCACCCGATAGCCCTGCGATACCTCTTGCACATCATAAACTGGAAAGCGCATCCAATTCACAAAGCCACGAATCTCTGGGTTGCTAAGGGCACTCTTGATAATGGGATCGATCTTCGGCAGGGGCACGCGTTGGAACCGCTGTTCGATAGCATTATGATCAAAAATAGGCACGCGCAGTCCGTAATAGTGAGTCGCACTTACCGCAATGACTTCACGATAGAAGGGATTGGCTGGCACAGGCCCGATCATCACATCGGTCAGAGTCTCGCCTTGATAGCTATTCAGCCAATCTTCAACCTTATTCTGAGCATGATGATTGCCAAACGTCAGAGCAATGAGGTAGAAACCAAAAACCGTCAAACCACCCAGGGCAACGAATTTGTTTCGCGAGATGGGCATGCCTTTGATTCGGACCCCAACAATCGTCACGATTCCGACCCACCACAGCACTTTCGCGGCCAACGGCACGAATGCCGCCTGTGACACAAGCCAGGACGTAGCCACGCCCAACCCGATCCATAACCACTGGCTCCGGCGCGACTCGGAGTAAGCCAGCACGGTGGCAGCACCCATGAGCAGCCACATCCAGGCATCGACGATAAAGAGAGTGTCCCCATAGAACCAGCGACCACTAAAAGGCATGAGCAGGCGAACACCATAGGTATTCAGCCAATCCAGAAAGGGATGACTCAATACACTGAGAAACGCCAGCAAGAGGATCTGACGAGGCCGGACCGGGCTGCACTCAGGATGACGACGCCGCCGCACCCAACGGTCGAAAGCCAGGACGCCAGCAGTCAGCAGGAAGGGCAAGAGCATCTGAGCTAATATTCCATGGGTGATTCCTCGACGATAGTAGAGTGAGGTATCCGAACCAAAGAAGCTCATCACTCCGTCGATGTCAGGAAGATTCGCACCTATCAGCAGAGTCGCTGTGGCGAGCGGCGTAAGCTTTTTGAGCCCTGTTTGAGCGAGGGTGGCACCGGCCAGAGTGTGAGCGATAGGATCCAAAAATGAGTCCTCCCATGCAATAGACGTTTTTACTCGGTGTTGGGTTCCAGGGGAAAAAAAATCAAAGATTCGATTCTTTTGGCATCTTGGGTGCAAGCTCGAGTGACAGGGATCGGTAAGGGGAGCAGCTGGGCGATGAAGCCCGGCATGAGCCATTAAGCAATCTTGCGTTCAGCCGTTAGAATGTCCCCAAGCATCGGCACGTGCGCTTTTGGTATGTGTAAGACGAGTTCTAGATGCGGATGATCGGAATCATCAAGAAGGTTCATCTGCATGGCTCCGCCGAGGTCGTGCATGAAACCGCGAGCGGCTTCCATACCGATGCCCCGTCCCGAGATCATAGATACGCTGCTGGTCGTGGAAAAACCTGGAAGGAGAATGAACCCAGCTATCTCCTGATTACTGCAGCTACGATCTGCCTGAAGCAGCCCTTGGATTTTAGCCTTTTCCTTAATCTGTGGCAGATCGAGCCCTCGTCCATCATCACGAATCTTGACCAGAACATTGGCTCCCTGCTCCAAGACGACAAAGGTCAATTCACCAACCTCATCTTTGCCTTTTTGAACTCTTTCTTCTCTCGTTTCGATACCGTGATCAAGAGAATTCCGGATGATATGGGTCAGCGCCTGACGAATCTTGTCAGCGGCGAAATCAGATAGATAGAATCTTGGCGATGATACCAAGATGCGCGGGGATGGTTTGCCAAGGTCACCCGCAACTTTATAGATTTCACCTTCGAAGCCCTTAATGAGATCACGCACATCTTCGTAGAGGCAATCGTTTATAAGCTCTCTGAGTAAGTCGGGGTTGTCTTTGGCGTACAGCAATCGATCGCGCGGCAACATGATAGCACTCTGGTCGGACCCAGTTTGTCGACAAATATGCTGGATTTCAATCAGATGCTCTTGAATGTATTTAAGGTCGGGAATGAGCTGCATTTTAATTTCTTCAATCTCTCTAGCGATCGCTGGCTCAATGCGCCCACGATGGGTTCGAAGAATTTCGCGGACGTTTTTCACATGGTCTTCGGTGCGATGTAAAAACTCCTTGAGTTCGTTAAAATTGAAACTATTCATCTCACCTTTGAGAGTATGCAAAGTAATATAGATAGGCTGCCAGTTATCGATGAGACTAATTTCTGCCCGGGCAATAGCCTCAGACATTTGAGGGATTTGCCGATTGATCGCTTTATGAATTTTGCGACTCTTTTTTTCTTTATCCGGATGCTGCTGTTCACCTTGCTCGCCGACGATGGTCACGAGGAGTTTGGCATATTGATTCACTGACTCAGCTTTTTTCTTCGAGTCGAGCAGGGGCTGCACATTTTTTGCGGCAAAAACTATCCCACTGACATGCCCATCGACTTCCAGTTTCTTCCATTCGAGTTCGTGAGTATTACCCTCTATAACCACTTCCAGAGGCAGAGAACTAAAGTTCATGGACCAGGTGAGGTCGTCTTCGCCAATGACAGAGGTGAGGATATCCGAAGCACTTTCGATGCCCATTTTCCTCAGTGCTTGCATGAAATTCACCATATCAGGAAAAAGTCGCTGAAAGTAAGCTGAGGACTTTTCGGCATCAATTTTAAGGCCAGGATAGATGAGCGCCAGTGCCACCTCGGTCGCGTTCATGACCGCCTTGTTTTCCGCCATCTGCGCTTTGATCGTTTCAAAGGCCTGTTCCGCCCGCAACTTTTGGATCTCAACTTCCT
>JBGSRE010000342.1:0-4716 GCA_041737755.1 Oligoflexus sp. | reverse complement strand
GAAATGCCTTTAAGAGTCAGCAGTATCTGCTCCTGAGATTCACTGAAATGCTCCGTCAACCACCCACGCTTACGCTTAGGTAAGCGTTTTTCGGCTTAAGACAGCTTACTTAACGAATCGTCAACAGCCCTTCTGGATGTCTCTATTACAGTCTATTTGCACCTTCAGTTAGCCAGATCCATATATTTATAAGGATGTTCTTCCATCATCGAGCGTTTGAAATTCTTTAAATTCTTCTGCTTGAGACCCATGATGATCTGATGCATCAAGAGAATCACGGGGACTTCCTCTTTCAGGACCGCATCCATTTCAGCAAAGAGTTTGATCCGCTCCGGGCCATCTTTGAGATGACGGGCCTTGGCGAAGAGCTCGTCATATTTTGGATTGATAAAATTACTGCCATTCGGCCCTGGGGCAATATTCTTGCCATAGAATAGCGCATAGAAGTTTTCCGCATCTGGATAGTCGGCATTCCAACCGGCATCGGCCAATTGAAAATTGCCTTCATCAGTTTTTTTCAAATAATTAGAAAAACTTTGGAAATTGCCTTCAACGCGAATACCAACGCGGGCCAGTTCATTGCGAATATACTCAAAGCGAAGCCTTTGATCTTTGCTGGTACTACGGTATTCAATTTTAAGCACTGGCAGTCCCTTGCCACCCGGAAAGCCGGCTTCGGCCAACTTCTTTTGCGCCGCTTCAAGATTCTGGGTGTACCAGGTGGACTTGCTGTCTTTGACACTGCCGGTGATATCCAAGGGAACCAAAGAATGGGCCACATGCCCACGACCGTTAAACATCAGATCCGTATATCCCTCAGCATTCATGGCCAAAGCAATAGCCTGGCGGAGTGCCTTGTTTTTCCCAATCACTTCGTCCCGCATACCCAATCTTATAAAAGAGGATTGGAGACTGCTGGCATAGAAGAGATCGAAGAGACCGATAAAATCTTTCTTCAATTGAAATTCTTTGCCGTCCTTGCGCTCCACCATGAGTTCAAAATCATCTCGATTGATATTCACATAGGCCAATTGGCCTTTTTTGAATTTCAAAAGCTGGGGTTGGGTTTCTTCCATCAAAGGCAGCTGCACTTCGTCGACAAACGGCAGCTTCTGACCAGCAGGCTCAAGTAGCCCCGCGGCCTTGTCTTCGGCCGTGCCTTCGCTGGGATAGACCCCATGATAGAGTGGGTTTTTGACTAGTATCGTGGTACCACGCCTCGAGTAAGTCTTCATCATAAAGGGGCCCGTACCGACGGGATTCTTGTCGAAATCGTCGCCATATTTCTCCACAGCTTCTCTCGGCACAATCGCCAGACCATTGAAAGCCAAGGGATGAAAATTCAAAGGGCTGTCCTGCACAAAGTTGATGATAAAGGTATAATCGTCCTTCTTCTTCACGCCCTCGATTTCTTGCTTGTCATAGCGAAAGGCGCTCCCTTCTTTCTTCGAAATCTCACGAAACTGATCCATTCCGACCACCAGACCCGAAATCAGACTGTAGCTGAGTCGGTTGACATTGCTATCGGCAAAGCGCTTGATGGAATAGATCACATCGTCACTCTTGAGCTCACGACCCTTGCCCGAGGGGAAGCAGGCATTGTCATGAAACATCACGCCTTTTTTAAGCGTAAAGAGATAGCTGTGGCCGTCCGCCTGGCGTTCCGGCATCTGTGCCAGCAGCAGAGGTTCCAACGCATAGGGCCGTTTCAAATAGTGATAATGGAATAGGGTATCGTAGAGACTGCCGACCACTTGATTCGAGATGGCATCAAACTGTTTCATCGGATCGAGGCTTTTTTCTTCTGCTTCCCGGAGATGATAGAGTACCTTCCGGGCAGGCTCTGTGGCTTGATCGACTGGTTTTTTCTTGGTACAGCTCATTCCCCACAGAAAACAGCTGAAGAAGACCAAAAGGATGCCTGGCAGTGGTTTCTTATTCTGCAGCAAGAGCGGATCTCCCCCTTAAAAGGTTTTATGCTTGGACCGGAACTATTGTGCATAAGTTTTTTGGATTTGTCTCGCAACAAGATGGAGGGGGATGGAAACTGACCTAAGCAAAGCGCCGGGGTGGGCGCTGAGGAATCAGGCGTAGCTCAGATCCTGCAAAGGCGTATCCTGAAAGGCTTGAATAAAATCTGTGAGCTGTTCCCATGCGGCAATGGATTTCTTGAAAAAGACAAAGCTGGCCTTACCATTATCCACGCGCAGAAAGCCGGGAATTTCAAACTGACTGTCGCCGATGTCCAGAAACCAGGTTCCATCGAATTCTGCGGCTACCGTCATGCCGTTAAAAAGGGTCATTCCACATCCATCAAGACTGACATCATCCAGTTGCCCGACGAACTGAAAGCCTTCAGGATGGGTCACTTTTACGCTCATACCCTTGACTTTAAAGCGAGGCTGCTTTCTTCGTACACGCGCCCGGGCGATCGCTGGTTCACCGTGCAGAATACCCTCTCCTTCATAGGCGAGACCTTGGAGGAATTGGAGGATGGATCGGTAGATCAATTTTGGTGACTGCAGCGGCACCAGATGGTCACCCTTTTCCAAGAGCAAAAAGTCCGCATTTTCAAAGAGTTTGTGAACATTGAGACTTTCATGCGGCAAAAAGAAATGATCCTGCTGAGCCGATATTATCAAGGCTTTGACTTTAAAAAATCGCTGCGGAAGTTCTTCCCTGAGCATACGCGATGAATTCGAGCGATAGTCTTCCAATTCTTTAGGGCTCAGCATGCGAATCGAATGGGTCAGCTTGTCGACTAGGTTCATGGAGAGGCCGGTCTCGGCCCTGGCATTCAGATTGAACAGACTTTGCGAAACAGCCTCAGCATATTTGTGCTGATTTTCTGGATGAAAGGCTTCGACGCTGTATTGCAGCATCTGCCTTTGGGCGTGACGCAGGTCCAGGCTACAGCCAACCAGTATGAGTTGCTCCAAACGATTCTCAAAGTGATAGGCATAGGTGTAGGCCAGCAGCGATCCATAAGAAAAGCCGGCAATGGACACATACTCCAGATCTAAGTGATGAAAGAGGCCATCCATCAGTTCCGCCAGATCTTTCAGGCCCAAAGAGGAGGCATCACGGACCTCGCGATTGCTACCCTGACCCGGTAAGGCAATCAAAAGAATCGGCATATGGGGCAGATAGGCTTTGATATCGTTTATAAAGGAATGGAAGAGTTGAAAGGCGCCACCGATTAAAACCAAAGGCGTCTTATGCCGGTTTTCTGGGCGACAGAAGCTCAGATAATTCACTTCCCATGAATTGACCGTGATCGAACCGGGTTCGTCTCGAAAGGCTCCCATTGTCAGATCATTGTACTGATAGTTCATAGTCCTACCTTCTGTGAGAAGCTCAGTTGCAGATCCCTTTCTTAAGCAATTGTTCTGCCATTTTCGGACATCAAGCATATCAGCAACTTGGCCTGCGCGGGCTTCCCATTCGCCGTGTTCTTGGACATTTAGTGTACTGATTTTATTAAGTTTTAGTAAGATTCTCCTTACCGAAAAAGCAGCCGTTTTCAGGCCACTACTACCCGTCGATACGCATCCGCCATATATTCGGGAATTGGCATATCCCTTTCATCTGCTAGTATAGCCGCGAGTGAGGCGGCCGCTGACGCCTCGTATCAAGGCTGTCGTGATTGAATGGAAAGGAAAACGAAATGTTTCGTCGATGTGTTGTTCCCCTGTTCGTTGTGTTAAGCACCCCCCTGACTTTCGCCGCAGGCAAAGGTGATGGTTTGACAACCAAGGAAATCGTGACTGTCATTCAACAGCACAACGATGATGCCCGCGCCTGTTACCAGGCCGTACTGGATAAAGATAAAAACGCCGAAGGCAAGGTGAAGATTCGTTTCCTGATCAGTCTGAAGGGGACAGTCGACGCCAGCGAAGTTGAGCAAAACACCTTCAAAGACAAAAGTATTGCGAGCTGCTTGCGAACCAAAATGAAGGCTTGGGCTTTCCCAAAACCGCGGGGCGGTCAGAGTGTAAGCATCGCCTATCCATTTGAATTTAAGACCGTTGCGCCCCCTCCAGCAGCTCCAGCAGAACCTGCGGCCCCTGGCGCCCCTGTTGCTCCCGACGGCATGGAAGGCGCATCTGCTGTTCCACCGACAGCACCGACTCCTCCTGCAAATTCGGAACAAACTCCCAGCAATTAATTGCTTCCTGGCGCGTAAGCGCCAGAAACCATCCAGGGCGTAGCGATCGATCTCGGTGCACGACCCCTGGCATTTTTAGTTTTTGATCTCCACCCAAAAATCAAAAACTTGTAGCAAAAGTTCCCCATTTTTCTTCTATAGACATCCAGATTGAAAAATTGGGTTCAATCGTGAACCGGTACTCCCCAGTCTGCGGTCAGCTCCCGAATCAAGGAAATCCTGGGCTTGCCAGAGGCTAGGATTTCCCTGGTTCGGGAACTTACCGCAGACCTAAGAGTACCGGTTCATGCCTGAATCCAATTTTTCAATCTGCTAGCCTATAGCGATCTTATGCATTTTACAGCGCCGAGTTGGTTTTTGCCTGCACTGCTGTATGGATTTGACTGCAGTCACGAGGAGATTTTAGCTAGTCGCTGGCGCGAAATTGAAAATTTCGCCCAGGGACTATCCTGAGCGAAGCGAAGGATCTCGTGGAATCAGGTACTTATCGGCGAGATCCTTCGTCGTTTCACTCCTCAGGATAGTCTCAGGCGCTTTAGGCGCCAGAG
>JBGSRE010000335.1:0-6765 GCA_041737755.1 Oligoflexus sp. | reverse complement strand
GCTACACTTCTGTTAGGGGCCAGCCAAGCCTTTGCTCAGAGTTGGTACTTTCGCGGAACATCCAATCAGTGGCAAGCTTCGGCCATGATCGAAGATCCTTTGACGAAGCTGCAGAGTATCCAGGTTGATTTTGCCAAACAGGACAGTCGTCCACGATTTAAAATCGATCGCTTGGGCGATTGGACTGAAAGCTATCCCGTCCAGGACTTTGCAGGCGAAGAGTGCAGCCGCATGCGGATCACATTCCAGCCCTTGAGCAAAGCGATCCGAATTGAAAAATTAGCTGCTCTTGTCCAGGGTGCTTGCACGCCAGCGCCGATTCCGCAACCGATTCCTCAGCCCATGCCGGGACCAACTGTGGGTGATTTTCGCAGTGAATCCATTTATTTCCTTTTGACAGCTCGATTCTTTGATGGTGATCCTAGCAATAATTATTACAACCGCGATCGCATTAAAGCCGGTGACCCGCATTGGCGAGGTGATTTTAAAGGCCTCATGCAGCAACTCGATTATATTAAAGACCTGGGATTCACGGCCATCTGGGTGACACCTCCGGTGGAAAATAGAAGTGGGCTTGATTATCATGGCTATCATGCCTACGATTGGAATCGCGTGGATCCCCGGCTTGAGTCAGTCGGAGCCAGCTATCAGGATTTTATTCAGGCCGCTCATAAGAAGGGTTTGAAAGTGATCCAGGATGTGGTGATCAATCATTCCAGTCAGTACGGAATTCGGGATGAGGTTTGGATTGATCGCCTGCCGATCAAGTACTATCGCCCTGCAGGCAGTCCGATTAAAAATGCTCCTTACACAGGCAATCTCGGCGATTACAAAAGCGGCTTTCGCGAGGACAATGATAACGCCGCGGCCCCCCTCTGGTTTCGCCAACGACAGTTGACCGATGCGGCTGGCGTGATACCTCTTGTGGACCCTAAAACCGGGGTGACTGTGCCGCTTGCCGGTTACAATCCTAATCGTTTCTTTGGCATTGATGCCCAGACACTGGACCCCAATTGGTATCATTTGGATGGTTTCATGGCCGGTGGCGATTGGGAAAATCCTAAGTCTCTCCAAAGAAAACATATGGCCGGTGATACGATCGATCTTGCAACCGAACGGCAAAACGTCAAGGATTATCTCAACTCAGCGATTCATCGCTATTTGGATATGGGAGTCGACGCGATTCGCTTGGATACAGTAAAGCATGTAGAGCGCGACAATCTCCTCGAATATGTGGATGACTGGAAAGCCTATAAGCCCGAGCTATTTGTGTTTGGAGAAAATCTTGTCAAGGGCACCGGCTTTGGCCAGGAGCTGAGTCAAGACAATGGTCCCGCTGCCATCCGTCCTTGGTGGTATACGCGCCGTGGCAACAATCCTGCAGATCCTCGTTCGGGTCCCGATTCCGGCTTTTCCGTTTTAGACTTTTCTTTGTTTTCAACCTTCCGTGACAATATCCGCGCAGGCAATTTCAGTGGTGTCGGCGGCATTCTGTCGATGGACTGGATCTATGGGGATGCTACCCAGCTCGTAACGTTCTTCCAGAATCACGACGTCGGTCCTGACAACGACTTCAAATACCGATTCCAAGGGGAAACCTGGAAGGCGGCTCTGGCCTATAACCTCTTGTGGACCATTCGCGGGATTCCCTGCCTATATTATGGAGAAGAGGTTGAATTTCAAAAAGGCTTGCCACAGGATATCGAAGGCGAATCCATGAGTTTGGATCAAACCGGTCGGGCCTATTTTGGCGACTTTCTGCAAGCCGATCGCTTGCCGACCACCAAATCGCATCCTCTTTTCAAGCATATTCAACGTTTGAACCAGCTGCGAACTCGTGTTCCTGCTTTGCAAAAAGCGCCTATGAGCCAGGTCCAGGAATGGGGCGGTGGCATGGCCTTTGTTCGCGATTATAATAATGGAGAAAGCTACGCCGTGGTCGGTTTAGCTGCTGAAAGTCCTCAAACCGTGAGCTTCAGTGCGGTGAAGAACGGCAGCTATCGCGATGCCATCACGGGTCGAGAAATTGTGGTTCGGGATGGTTCCATGACATTCACGGTTAAAGATCGATCGATCGGCATTTATGTGCTGAATGGTCCCGGCAAGATAGGCACAGACGGCGTCTATCTCCGTTAAGAATAGGCCCAGGAATCGGCGGGCAGAATGAGCTTTGCCGACTTCCTTGGTCTGCATTTCAGAACCTTGTTTTAAACTCATCTCAATGACTTTTCGACTCAGCCACCCCTTCAAAATCTAAGTACATCAATCCTCATTCACACCTGCAGGAAGTGAAGTTCTTTGGCTCCTGGACTTGCCCTGGACAATCAATGCCCCCTGGCGTAAGGAAAGGCCGAGTGCGCGGGTGATTCGACTTCATAGGGATTTCCAAACCAGTGCCAGAGTGCAAAGAAGAGGTACACAGAATGCGTTGGATGAATCAAATATTGATAATCGTTACGGTTATGATGGGGATCGCCTGTGAACGGCCTGTAAATTCGGTCGATTCGAAGACCCAGGCGGAGACCCCGCTGGATTCTGGCCAGGCTGTCAGTCTCAACTCAACGGTGATGCTGATGGGCGATTGGGATTGGCATAAACAGCGAGGGCGCTGCAAAGCCATTGTGGATGAGGCACTCAGCCCGCAGCATCATAACGAAACTCTGAATTTTCTGCCGACCCAGTTTCATCTCACCGACCCCGCCTTTCAAAATCCCAATGTCCTGCAATACTGCCATTCAAGGTACTTTGAGAATGAAAAAGCAATATGTCCACTTTTGGATAAGAAAGCCGTGCAGGAGTTTAAAGAGGGCCTTACGGATTGCTTTCAATACGCAATTAAAAAAGCCAAAGAAGTGAATGGAAAACCACTGAATATTTCCATTGTGCCCCATATTGATGATGGCAGTACCAGCGGACGATGGCGCAATGTGATTGCTTTTAATCCCTATCCGCGTGAGGGTCAAGATTGTGAGCAGGATCCTTCCAAGTCCTACTATTGTTCGGTCTTGAAACCTATAGCAGAAGCTCTGCGTGATTCGGTGGAGCCTGAAACAGAGGTACATTTGGCTTTGCAAGGCGAGATGGGGGCTACCGTTTTCGCCTATCCAGAAGCTTATCGAGCCATGATTCCTGAACTTAGAAACATCATCCGTTCAGGTCTCAAGCATGAAGATGCCGCGCGGGTCAAGATTGGCCTGAGTATGAATTTCAATCGAGTTTCTGGCGAATTATTCGATTTTAATCGACCCGAAGTGGTTAAGCTCTTTGATTCGCGGACCATCGATTTCGTCGGTATCTCGAGCTATGGTGAGATTAGCCTCAAGCCTTATCCCACCGAATTTGAAAACACGATCAATACCTTTGCCGGGGAGTTAGAATATTTTGGAATTTCTCTGAAAAAACTTTTGCAGGAAGGGGTGGAACTGCATTTCTCGGAATTCGGTATGGGTGGTGGCAACATTCTTGGTGAGAAATCCACATCCGCATGGCAAGCCGCAAGTTCGCCTTGGGGTGGCGTCCACGGGCCTTACGATCCCACCACAAGCCCTTGGCAAAACCCTGAGCTGAAAAGATTTGAAGAGGACTTCTATTGTGCAGGAATGCATTACCTCAGTGGTCAATTCAGTCAGAACTGGAAAATTTCCAAGGCCTTCCTGTGGAATTTAACGTCCTGGGATGTGCAGGCTGTCTATCCCTTTTCGAGCAATGCGGCAGGCAGCTATCGAAACGAGCTGATTAGCAATTGGATTCGCCGCTATAATCAGACGGGTCGGGTCCAGTGTCCCCTTGCTTCGCCACTTCCCCAGCGCAGCGGCGAGGGCTTGGTCTTGGATAATTTTGATCGAGTCGGGCTGAGTAAGCTCGATCTGCAGCGCCGCTATCTGTTTAATCCCAAAGCCATAGCAGTGCTTGATATTTCTTTGGATGCCGAGCGTGGCTGGATGAATAGTACCGCTATGAAACTTGTTTATCGCTTGGGAGCTGGGCGTTGGGATAGCGCAGCTGGCCTTATGAGCAAGGGCGATAGCGATTTCAGTGGAGCCCGAGGGGTGAGTGTATGGGCCCAATCTCCGCCTTCTGCAGTGGCTGCTAGCTCACGTTCCCTCGTGTTTGGAGTCAGAGAGCGCAGCGGCGAATACTGGGAGTTGAGCAAGCCCTTGCCTCAAGGTCCAGGTCAGAAACTAGAATTTTCGTTTCAGGATTTTAAGGTGCCGGACAGTATTGATAATAAAATCGGTGATAGGCAATTGGATCTTCAGAACATTGTTGAATATGATCTGACCATTTCTGGTGCCCAGCAATCGACAGCGAATGAAATTCTGTTGATCGATGAGCTAAGTTTAATGCCGCTTTAAATCCAGCGCTAGAATCGAGGCGGGAGAAGAGGCAAGCATTTCTCCTGCAATGCTCAATTCTTGAATGCCGTCACCAAAACTCCAATGGCCGCTATCGAGCAAAGTGCCAATACACCCCTCCGAAAGGTTTTCACATGCATGTAGCGCAGGGGATACTTGGCCAGCCATGTGCCAAGCAATGCCGCTGGTATCATGCTCAAAGAGATCTGCAATATGCTGCTTTCAATGTGATTAGTTTGGGCCAATGCCAAGAGCGAAAAAATGCAGGAAACGACGAAATAGAGCGAAAGATTGGCCCGCGCTTTTTGGGGCGGAGATTTTTGATAAAGGATAGCCATGGGTGGGCCACCGATGCCGGATGAAGTGCCCATCAGACCAGAGAAAAACCCAGCAATGATCGAAGTCATTCGATTGACCGGAATCTCCAAACGGCTCGAGCTGACCACGACGGCCAGCAGCACACTGATGCCGACAATCAGCGACAAAGAACGATGGGAAATGTGGCTGAGCAGATAAACTGCGAGCAAGGTGCCGGGAATCCGCCCCACAAAAGCCATAGTAAGTTCTCGCCAGGCGAGGCTTTGCCTAAATTGCCAGGCATTGATGACAGAAATCACCAGAGCGTTGACGAGCAATGTCACCGGCACGAGCCGTGGGTCGATCAGGATAAAAATCGGTGAAGCGACCACGGCCAGCCCGAAACCTAAGGAACCCTGAACCATGCTGCCAAGGACCACCAGGACTTGTATGACGATAAAGCTAGTATTCCATCCAGGTTCCATGGGGAGCTCCAGTTGCGGTGCTTAAATCACAGAAAGCTCTTGCAATGCCGTCCTGTCCCCTTACCGCTGTTTGCTGTAAATGGCGAGCAGTTTCTTACTGTGAATTCGAAATAGTTTCAGCTATTTCCCTCAATCAAAGCCAGCAGGTCCAGAATATGCAGCCAATCTTTGGGAGTATCGAGCTAACGAAAATACATTTTCTTGGCGCCGGGGTCATCGCGGATGGAAATCTTCTGCTCGATCCGATCGATTTCGTTAAAATCGGAGCGAAAATTCTTCGATTACGTATGGATTCCCCGTGATTCCGCATCATGATAGTTCATTCCCTCTGGGTGAAGCTCTCATTGGCGCCCGAGCCCATCCCATCTGCAAAATAATCGTCAAAATTGCCCCCAAAAAACCTCTGTGCGAAGTGCGAAAAGACTTTTGAGTGAGGTCTAAGTTTCCTCACTTATTCGGTAATTGATAAGCTGAGTCCGATCACCTCAAAAAGTGCAAGAAGTTTACAGAAATGGTTCAATTTCTGTAAGTTTCCATCCGAAAAGAAGACTCATTCGGTGAGGAGAAAAAATGCGACACATCTATCGACTGGTAATGTTTGTTGTGCTGGGAACCATTATCAGCTTTGGCTGTGACCCGAAAAACCAAAACAAGCGAAATCAGCCCGATGATGCCGTTATTTTTTCCAATGGTAATAGCGAAGTGACTCCTCCTTCCGGCATGACTCCTGATCAGCTGGCGATTATGCATACGGGATTAAAATCCTGTAACGGTTGTCATGCCAAGGACCGTCCCGCCATTCCCCACGATCAGAAGGCTGATTGCGCAGGTTGTCATAGCTTTCCTGCCTTCAAATCAAGCTTGAATGCAGTCAGTCATGAGCCAAGACCGGCATCCTGTGTGGGATGTCATGAAAAAGATCGTCCCGCTCTGCCGCATGATGCCAAGCAGGATTGCGTGGGCTGCCATGACTTTCCCAAATTCGCTGGCGTGATCACGAGCTTCAATCATTCGCCCACCCCAGCTTCCTGTGTATCCTGCCATGAAAAGGATCGACCCGCTGCGCCGCATATTGCCAATAAAGACTGTGTGGGTTGTCATGCCTTTCCCGACTTTAAACGCGTGGCTTTCAGTCATATTCCCAAGCCAGCCGTGTGTGAAGACTGCCACACTAGGCCGACAGCTGTGGGAGCGCGAGCTTACCCAAATCAAGGGCCTCCTGCCGGATTCCTAGCCAATGACCCTAAGGCTATTGGCGGCAAACATTATGTTGGAAAGGATTGCGCGGCCTGTCACCGGACCCCCGACGAAGGAGCAACCGCGTTTACCTTCAACCACAGCACCCCAAAGGCTGAGTTTTGTCTGCCTTGTCACTTCAACCAAGGAAGAGCCGAGCATGCCAACGATAATCGGGGAGTCGTCCTTCGCGACTTTGGTAATTGCTTCAGCTGTCACAAGAATTTTGATGTGAATGCTACACGCAATTTTGGTCGAGGCAATTAACGGCTGGAGCTCGTCCACGCTTGTTTCGTCCTGAACTGTGTCGCTCTCGTTTTTACCAAGAGCTGAGCCTTATTTTAGCCAAAGCGTATGGCCAACACAGCGCTAACCCTTGCTTGAAGACAGCC
>JBGSRE010000318.1:0-6644 GCA_041737755.1 Oligoflexus sp. | reverse complement strand
TGCCAAAGGAAGCTCGCCGGTAAAGAGAGCAAAGATACCTTTGCTGATCGCTTGAGTCGTGGAAGCCGTTTCTTCAATTCCATACCAAAGGGCACGGAAAGGATTGGTATAGCGCTCTTCGACCAGTTCCGGACTCTCCATACCGCCCCAGAATTGGACGGGAAGCGTATAGAGCGTGACTCTTCCTTCGACTTTTTGCATTTCCACCGCTTTGAGTGGAACTTCAAGGCTTTGCACAGCTTTATCACGGAGTATTTTGAGCAGAATCTGCGGCTGCCGATTGTCGCTGATCAATTGGCTCAAATCAAAAGTGGAATAAACAGGTTTTCCTGCCCACTCCAAAATCACATCACCCTTCTGCAGCAAAGTAGAGGGTTCTTCAACTTTATAAAGGGTTAACTGTCCATGAGTCGCACCAAGCAGTTCTTGGCTACGAACAGGATCCCAAGCCCATCCCGTCGGCAGAGTAACTTTCAGAATTCGCTCTGGAAGTGGAGCGTCCTTGGCTTCCAGCACTTCATTTCGCACCGTCAGATTCAATTCAACTGCCTGCGTCAAGGGCTGTGAAAATTGGGCCATAAAACCAAGCAATTCCCGCCAATATTTGATTTCGGCAGATTGCCCATTCTGCTCGATTTGCAGCAGTCGATCACCCGTTTGCAATCCAGCTTGACTGAAAACTCCAGTCTCATTCACGCGCGTCAGCACACTGGGGACAAGATTCGGCGAAATGCCAATCCGCCCGCGATTGCCGGGCATGTCCTCGTCCTTCACACTTTCCGGAGAAACGGTGATGGCGACCTCTTCGCCGCTTCTCTTGACTTTCATAACGAGTCTCTCATCGGCCGATGTGCTGATCATGCTCTGCACATCGCGCCAAGAGATGATGACTTTATCGTTGATCTTGGTAATAACATCACCGAACTGCAGACCTGCTCGTTCGGCGGGACTACCGGGTATAATCTCGCCCACTAAAGCGGGAGGAAGCTTGAGGCCGTAGGAAATCAATCCTGCATAGGCCACCACAGCCAGAACTAAATTGGCTATAGGCCCGGCAGCGATAGTCGCAAGACGGGCAGGAATAGAGGCGTTAAAAAACTCTCGACCCTTGAGTGCTTCTGGCACTTCCTCTGATGGAACACTGCCATAAAACTTCACAAATCCACCCAAGGGAATGATGCTCAGGCGATAGTGAGTCTCGCCTCGTTGAAAACCAAAGATGGTTGGCCCGAATCCTATTGAAAAGATTTCGACTGGAATATTGCATAATTTGCCGACTATGAAATGTCCGGCTTCGTGCACAAAGACTAAAATTCCCAACAGCAGGATCACAGCGATCACAGGTTGCGATAGAAATTCCATAAATTCCGTCTCCAGTATAAAATCTGAAGTCCGGCTTCAGATGCCAAATTGATATAATATAAACCAGATAGCAGGAGCGGCAAAGAGCAATCCATCGACCCGATCTAAGAAGCCGCCATGCCCAGGAAAGATTTTGCCTGAGTCTTTGACTCCAGAAAAGCGTTTAAACGTGGATTCGGCAAGGTCGCCAAGCTGCCCAAGGGCTCCACCCAAAAGCGCACAAACTAAAATCACCGGCCAATCGACAAATTGTTCGCCATAAAAGGCTTTCAGCAGACTTGCGCCAGCAACACTGGCCATAATGCCACCGATAGAGCCTTCCCAAGTCTTGTTAGGAGACATTCTGGGTGCGAGCTTATACTTGCCAAAGGTCCGACCTGCGAAATAAGCTCCTGTATCGCCACACCAGACGATCGCACACATCAGAAAAATATAGCGGGAATCGGGAGCCAGCCTATAGAGCTCCCAAATAGCTAGCCATGGAAAAGCTCCATAAACGAGGCAGACCAGGATTCCTGCTCCGGCTCCAAAGGAAAGATCGATTTCTGGTGCAATAAAAATCCCAAAGAGCAAACTACCGAGGAGCCCCAGCATCATGACACTGACACCATAGCCCTGGGTATACGCGCTGCCTGCGAACAGCACACAGGACATGGCAATGACCATAGGTTTAAGCCAAGGCGGAGGCACAGCCTCATGCCTAGCACTAAAGAGAACGTAGATACGGGGGAAAATCATCGTCGATATCTCGTAGGTACTAATACCAACCAGAATCGTAAAAAATAGCCGCATAAAATGGGAATTGCCAAAGATAAACACGGACAGCATCACGATCAGGGCGATGATGGCCGTGATCACTCGAGTTTTCAGCATAAAAGCCTTCCATTCACAACTTTTTCAGCTCCTGCCATTGGGTATTATACCGGTTTTACTGCCCCAAATCGTCGATCGCGATCGGCATAATCGCGTAGTGCTTCATGGAGGTGCTCCCGGCTGAATTCTGGCCAATGGACTTTGGTGAAATAAAATTCTGTATAAGCCATTTCCCAAAGTAGAAAATTGGAAAGGCGCTGTTCCCCACTGGTGCGAATGAGCAGATCTGGCTCTGGCAATCCTTGGGTGCTTAAGTGGCCGCTCACCACTCTTTCGTCGATGGCTTCTGGACTAAGATCACCAGATTGCACAAGCCGGGCAATGCTCTGCACACAACGCAAAAGGTCGGACCTTCCGCTATAGCTCAGCGCGAGAACTAGCTGGAGACCATCGTTATCTTTGGTTTTTGCTTCGACGAGCTGCAGCCATTCCTGGCAGTCAAGCGGCAGCTTATCGGTAGCACCAATACTGCGTAGTTTGACTTTATTTTCATGGAGATGATCGATTTCCTGTTTGAGATAGGAAACGAGCAAAGAAAAAAGCGCGTTCACCTCCTCGGTGGGTCGTCGCCAGTTTTCTTCACTAAAGGCATAGAGTGTCAAAACTTTGACGCCAGTCTGCCCTGCGGCTTCCACGACTTCGCGGACCCGCTGCGCCCCACTCTGATGACCAAAAACTCGGGCTTGGCCCTGGCCTTGGGCCCAACGTCCATTGCCATCCATAATAATGGCGACATGTTCTGGGACTTTTGCTTGACTCAGCGGACTCATCGATCGATATAGCCCTATCTCTGGCTATTCCCAGTGAGCTTTTCATCTCACGGGGAATATGTTACTGGAAACACGCGGAAACAGTTCAATTATCATAAAGCTAGGAATTTCCCAAGGCTGGACTTCATATTACCCAGAAAGGAAGCCTCTTTGCTCAACTCTCATCCTGAAAACAAGAGCGGCAAGCTCATAATGGCAGCCAACACACTTGGAAACCCCATCGATATTCCTGCTCGCAGTTTGGAAGCACTACGAACAGCGGATCTAATCGTTTTTGAAGAAGACAAGATCGCAAGACAAACACTGAAGGCCGCTTCCTTGCACCGTGACTACCTTCGTTTGACTGAACATCTGGAACAGGACACACTCGATCGAGTCAAGCTGGCCCTAAAGTCTGGTCAAGCCGTCGTCTTCATGTGCGACCAAGGCACACCTACTTTGGCTGATCCTGGGCAAAAAATATTAGAAATTGCCTATGCCGCTGGGGCCCATGTCTCGCCTATCCCTGGTCCAAGCTCCGTGACAGCAGCTCTATCAATTTGCCCGTTTCTGCACGGCCCCTTTCTCTACCTCGGCTTTCCTCCAAGAGAGCCAGCAGAAAGAGACGAATGGCTCGCCCACTATAGCAAAGTCGAATTCCCCCTGGTGATTCTCGATACTCCTTACCGAAGGCAAGCTCTGATCGCCAGTTGCATGAAAGAATTGGGCGCTGATCGGCGGGCGCTGTTAGCCTTTGAAATCAGCACCGCGGAGGAAGCCGTCCACCTTAATAATTTGGAAAACCTTGCCAAATTGGAAAGGGACAAGGCCAATTTCGTTTTGGTTATCGCGCCTAGCTCACTGGCTAAGAGGGCGGCTGGCGATAAAATGGTGAGTTTCGTAAGTAAGGCAGGCAAATCTGTAAAGCTACCACTGAAGCCGCAACAATCGGTACAGCGAGCAAAATCCCCAAAAGACCGAACCAGCTCCCAAAAGAAAAAACCGAAGCGATCACCACGATAGGGTGAAGCCCGGCACGATCCCCTATGATTCGCGGGGTGATGATCATACCGTCGAGCGATTGCACGACGGCAACCACGATCAGAACCCCGAGAAAAACAGCCAACCCACTACCTTGCGTCAGGATTACGATGATGGCTAAGGACACTCCAACGACAACATCCACATAGGGAACGACCCGACATACTCCCGCGATAGCGCCAATGGCAAGACCAGAAGGCAGGTCGATCAAACTAAATCCGGCCATATAAAAAATACTGAGAACAAAAGCGACTAAGAATTGCCCCTTCACCACAGCCCGCAGAACTTTATCAATACGAGCCACAAAAACGCGAAGTAATGGATGCAAATCCTCCGGCGTCCAGGTCTTGACCATGCCACGAATATCATCTTTTTCGGCCAGCATCAGATACGAGAAAAGCGGCACCATGGCCAGATTAAAGGCCGCTTCCAATACCTTGGGTGTGCGTGAAAAGACCTCCTCTATAGTATCTGTCGCGCCCATGAGATGCTGGAGTAGATTTAATTTACGGAAGCCAGCTTCGATGGTTTCATCCGGCACAATTTTCGAATGTCGCGCCCATTCGATAAGTGGCTTCGCCAGTCGTTCAGCATAGCTCATAGCATCGGGAATCATTTGCACAATACCCAAAAGCTCATGATAGATGTAAGGAATGCCGAAGAAAGCGCAGAAAGAGCAGAAGGTCACTACTAAAATGATGAGCACGCCTACCAGAGTTTTTCTTCGGATCGGCAATCGTTCAGAGAGATAGTTGATTCCTGGTGACGAGATATAGGAAATGACTGCACTGGTCATGAAACCAATCATGACCGAGCGATAGAGATAGGTAAGGACAAGCATGACCATGCCCACGCCGAGGCAGAGGATAAGAAATCGACGAAAGAGGGGCCATTGATACTGCTGCTGATCGACCATCTCTTTTTGCGGCCTTCCTTGGTAAGGAGAGGGTACTCCAACTCAGTGAGTGGGAACTACGGCAGACACCACTCGATCCAAACCTGCAAGGTCCTGCTGGACCCTCACGTTCTGCCAGCCCGCAGCCTCTAATAGTAATGATACATCAGAGGCCTGCCCAGAGCCGATTTCAAGGAAAATTTTGCCGCCCTGACGTAAACTTTGCGCAGCCTCTTGGGCAAAAATGCGATAGAAAATCAGACCTCTTTCCTCGGCAAAAAGTGCCATTGCCGGCTCAAAGCGCGACACAGAAATAGGCAAATCGGGCTTTTCAGAAGGGGCGATATAAGGAGGATTCGCTACTATAAAATCAAAAGCTTGGGGACGATCCACCCAACTTTGAGAAGCCAGTGCATCCTGCAGGCGAAAATGCACAGGTGCAGAGAGCCGATCGGCATTTCGCGCTGCAACGGCTAGGGCATCCCGACTGAGATCCCATGCCTCGATTTGCCATTGAGGACGCTCCTTTTTTAGGGTGATGGCGATACAACCACTGCCGGTTCCAATATCTATCCCTACCGGAGCGGCATCTTCGGCAAAAGACTGCAAAAGGATTTCAATCAAGTGCTCGGTTTCCGGACGCGGAATCAAGGTTGCTGGTCCCACTTCAAATTCATGGCCATAAAATTCCTTACGACCAAGAATATAGGCCACAGGTTCACCCTGGGACCGCCGACGAATTCGGTCGCGAAAAGCCTGCTTTTCATCAGCATTCAAAGGCTTATGATGATCCAAATAAAGGTCCAGACGACGACAGCTTAAAACATCGCAGAGCAAAAGCTCCGTATCAAGTCGTGCTGTAAGCGAGCCCTTCTCTTTAAGAAAAGGTATCGACCAATCGATCACATCCTTAATCGTCCAGATCTTTTGGTTCATGATACCCCTTGCACCCGATCCAGCTCATTTTTCAAAAGCTCTGTTTGGTGGTACGCGGCCAAGGAATCAAGAATTTCGCCTAAATCCCCCTCGACCACTTCGCTCAGCTTATACAGTGTAAGGTTGATGCGATGATCGGTCACGCGACTTTGAGGGAAGTTATATGTCCGAATACGTTCACTTCGGTCTCCTGAACCCACCTGACTTTTACGGTCGGCACTGATTGCCTCTTGCTGTTCGCGCTGGGCTTTTTCCAGGAGCCGCGAACGAAGGACCTTCATTGCCTTCTCACGGTTCTTGATCTGCGAGCGTTCGTCCTGACATTCCACTACCAAGCCCGAGGGTTTGTGGAGAATACGGACGGCTGAGTCTGTCGTGTTCACATGCTGTCCGCCGGCGCCTGAGGAACGACAGAGGGTGATTTCCAAATCCTTGGTATCGATGGGAATAGCATCCACATCATCCGCTTCCGGCAGGATAGCTACGGTACAGGCACTGGTATGAACACGGCCTTGGGCTTCAGTCGCCGGCACGCGCTGGACGCGATGCACCCCAGACTCAAATTTAAGGCGCTGGAAAACTTTGTCACCTTTGATGAGAATGATCGCTTCCTTGTAACCCGCAGTTGCAGATTCAGTCGCGGACATCAATTCCACTTTCCAACCACTACGTTCCGCGAAACGAGTATACATGCGTAAAAGCACGGCAGAAAAAAGTGAAGCTTCTTCACCGCCTGTACCAGCTCGAACCTCCAATATCACGTTACGATCGTCATTAGGATCTTTTGG
>JBGSRE010000037.1:0-3901 GCA_041737755.1 Oligoflexus sp. | reverse complement strand
TTTTTTGAATATCTATTTGCTTGAGCACCTCGTTGTTCTGTTCAAGCAGCAACTTCTGATCGATCAACAGCTGCTGCTGGTTTTCGAGCAGAGCATTCTGCGTATCCAGCTTGCTCTTCTGTTCTTCGAGTTCTTGTTTGGCCTTACGTGCTGCAGAATGGGCACGATGCAGCATGGATTGAAAGACCTGAATCGCCAGTCCGACCGTCAATAATCCAATAAACTGAGTTACAAAAATAAAGAAGCCAAAAGATTTCGTGAAGGGATCGGCTATGGCGCCAAATTTTGCAATAAGACCCATTTCTGTCAATGTATAGTTTACAGAACTCGCCAGGCAGAACATCAATACAAGAATAGTGACGGCATTGCGACCAATGCAAAGACCGCCTGCAATAATTACGGCATAGTAAAAAACAGAGCCAGGCGAAAAGTAATTGCCCGTCTCATGACACATCACAACCAGACACAATCCGGTCGTTATTGATCCAATCCAGGCTTTGCTGCGGAACGATAGGTTTTTGTGAAAAAGAACAGCACTGAGAGCGAATACTGCCGGAAAACATATCATCGTAAGTACGGCGCTACCCTGAATAGCATAGAATACACCGTAGACAAAAAAAGTCACAATAAACATGATAATTATGAGATGCGATATCCGGGCCTGAATAAGCTCTTGCTCGTCCGGATAACGATCTCTGGTAAGATTAAAAACTTTGTTAAAAATCTCAATCAGCGATTTCACGAAGCCTTCCTTCCGGATTCGCTAGCCAAAGGAATGAGCAGCACAAGTACGGTCTGTCCAGGCCAGCCCAAATACCCTGAACGCAGCGGGCGCTGATCCAAAGCTTCAATCGAGACCGCGGTCAGCGACAGGGGATCCACAGGCACCAGGATTTCATTCCAATACTCCCGCACGGCAATCTGCACAGAGGGATCGGTAGGCACCGAAAGCGTGCGAGCTTCCGCGGCAGGAGCATATAGCATAAGGAGGAATAAAATTTGCAGAATTTTCCGCATGGAACACCTTAAGCAATGGCCTTAAGGCTTCGGACTTTCACGGGGTCTCTTGACGAAGATACTGATACCTTTTGGTAAGAAGCTTTCGGCAATGAGCGCCTTTTAGCGCTCAATCCGGCTCTAGGTTTTTTGTTCGATCAGGAAGCCTTCGCCAGCAGGGTTTTCACCCGATACAGCTGGGTCTTACCAATACCTTTGAGTTCATGCACACCGGCGGCTTCCCAGCAATCATCCCCTTGATAGTCGCGCACGGTATCCGACATCAAGATTTCACCAGGCTGGGCTGCCGTTTGAATACGCGCGGCAAGGTTTACCGAAGGACCGATGACGGTATACTCCTGCCTATGCGTGCCTCCAAACATACCGATCACAACCGGACCATGATGAATCCCGATCCGCATTTCAAACGAGCATCCGACCTGAGTCTGCCAGATAGCATTGAGCTTCACCAGCTCGGCCTGCATTTTTAACGAACAGCGAATGGCTTGCTCGATCTGCTTTTCCGCGCCCGTGAGGCGAGGCGCTCCGAACAGGCAAAGCATACCATCGCCGGTAAACTTATCGACGATACCGCTCTCGTCAAAGACGACCTGAGTCATGGCTTGAAAAAATTGATTGATCGTCGTTGCCGCTCGCCGTGCGCCCAATTCGATCGAGGTCCTGGAAAAATTACACAGATCGATAAACACAATGGTCAGAGCTTCCAGCTTGGGTTCTTTTTCAAAAGACAGGTCTCCGGCCTGGATGGCTGCGACCAATTCCGGGGGAAAGGAACGGCTCAGGATATCATCGGTCAGGTGTCGATTGAGTTCGACAATTTTCCGCTCCGATTCCTTGAGCCTCATCAGATTGTTGACCGTCGTAAGAATTTCTAGTTCTTCAAAGGGTTTAGACAGATAGGCGCAAGTCCCCGCACCAATGCCTTCCGCCCGACCCATATCGCCTTTGGCCGTTAAGAGAACGGTTGGAATGCTCTTGAGGAGCTCGTCCTTCTGCAGTTCTTGAATCAGCTCTGGTCCCGTCATCCGCGGCATCATCCAATCCGTGATGAGCAAATCGGGCTTCAATTGCCGAGCCTTTTGCAAGGCTTCCATCCCGTCATGGACGGGTACGGTTCTATATCCACCCTTTTCCAGCGTCTCGCAGATCAGGTTTCGCAGATCCAGCACGTCGTCTGCCACGAGTATCGTCCCCAAACTGGCTTGACGATCGAGGGGCATTTCCGCTTTCGGCAGGGATTCAAGGGCTTGCCTTGCATCGGCGAAGAGCCATTGCTTGGAGCTGCCCGCTATCGCTTGAGCTGTATGACGCGACTCGTATTCGGCAAGAATAGATTGAATGCAGGCAGAGAATTCCTTCTGCTCAATCGGCTTATAGAATATGTGGTGGATGGTTTTTTCACGGATCGCGGCATCCAGCATTTCTGGCCGTTCGTCGCCCGTGATAAGAATCCGCGCGCTCTGGGCTTGAATCCTGGCTGCTTCTATGAGGAGACTGATACCACTTTCACCGCCCAGACGCGCATCAGAAACGATGATTTTAAAACGCCGCGTCTTGAGCAGATGGAAGGCTTCCGCATAACTCTGGGCGGAATGGACAGATTTCACAGCGTCGATAGCTTCCACCATCATCAAAAGACGCCGAACTTGGCTGCTTTCATCATCAATAAGCAAAATGTCATCGATCTCAGACCGATCATTGAGGCGCGCCTCTTGAATAAGGGTATGCAGGGTATGCAGGCCATCTCGATTGAGAGGGTGCGGCAGGACTCGTTCAATCCGGCATTCATTGAGGACTCTTTGTACTTTATTGTGACGAACAATCTTTTCGGTGATCACAACTCGGCGGCAATCAGGCTGCAACTTCAAGCCATGAGCTAAAACATTGGCCAGTTCATCAATCGGCAGATTGGTATCAGCCAGCAGAATATGGACCTTACGACTGCGGAGGATTTGGGATGCTTCCTGCTCATTCCGCGCTTCATGAATGATCCAATCGCCTCGTTGCAATTCCGTATTGAAGATATGTGTTTCCTGAGCGAAATTGCTGGCCCCCACATAGAGGAGATCGATCGCGACGGGCGTTGTACAAAGAGGAAAGCGCACCCAGAACTTTGAGCCTTTGCCGACTTGACTCGACATTCCAATGCGAGCCCCCATCTTTTCTGTGAGCTCTTTGGCCAGCGCGAGGCCAAGACCTGTTCCTTCGAATTCGCGTTTGCTGCCGCTGTCGATCTGGGAAAAAACCTTAAAGAGCTTGGCTTGATCTGCCTCAGCGATGCCAGGACCCGAGTCACTCACCTCAATCGTCAACTCATCCTCGGCTATCCGGCACAAAAGGCCGATCTGGCCACCACTGGGCGTGAATTTTAAGGCATTCGACAGAAAGTTATAGATGATCTTCTCCATGGCATCGATTTGAGCCTGAATCAGAATCTCTTGGCCATCGGGGACTGTCTGCCGGTCATAGTGAAAGATTATGTTTTTGTCATCGCAGGCCGGTACGAATGTCGAGCGAATGCTATCGAGCACATCCATGATGCGAATCGCATTGGTGTTTAGCAGCTCGGCTCCAACAGCCAGCTTTTGAAAGTCGAGCAGTTGATTCACCAGCCGGTAGAGTCTCTCCGTATTGCGCAAGAGCACCTGCGTACCCGCCATCGATGCATCCATCTTGCGAGCCGAGCTCAGAATCAAGGTCAGGGGCGTGCGAAGTTCATGCGAAACATTTTGAAAAAAATGGGTTTTTTGAATATCTATTTGCTTGAGCACCTCGTTGTTCTGTTCAAGCAGCAACTTCTGATCGATCAACAGCTGCTGCTGGTTTTCGAGCAGAGCATTCTGCGTATCCAGCTTGCTCTTCTGTTCTTCGAGTTCTTGTTTGG
>JBGSRE010000306.1:0-8572 GCA_041737755.1 Oligoflexus sp. | reverse complement strand
TTGGCCCACTTTTTCAAACACCCGAAGAAGCGGTCAAGCAGGCGATTGAAAATGATGTGCATGCCATTGGCGTTTCTTCGCAGGCGGCAGGGCATAAAACGCTTGTGCCTCGATTGATTGAACTGCTCAAGCAGGAAGGCGCCAGTGACGTCGCCGTAGTCGTTGGCGGCATTATCCCGCAGCAAGACTATGAGTTCCTCTTCCAAAGTGGAGCGGCGGCTGTTTTTGGTCCAGGCACACCTGTTCCCAAAGCTGCCGTGGAAACTCTGGCAGCGATCAAACGGAAGAGCAAGGGATGACGATTGATATCAAAGCTTTGGAAACTTCCCTCTTGGCGGGTAAGCGACGCGGCCTCGCAAAAGCTTTGACCTTGGTCGAAAGTCGCAGGCCGGAACATCGGGCCCTTGCGCAAAGGCTCTTGACATCTCTTTACCCGAAGAGCGGCCAGTCGCATCGAATAGGCATCACGGGTTCGCCTGGAGTGGGCAAAAGTACATTTATTGAAGCTTTCGGTAAATACTTTCTAGAACAAGGTCATCGACTCGCCGTGCTGGCGATCGATCCCAGTTCTCCGAAATCGCATGGCAGCATTTTAGGTGATAAAACCCGGATGGACGAGCTAGCCGTTCACCCCCATTGTTTTATTCGGCCTTCCCCTTCTGGTCTTTCTTTAGGTGGTGTGGCGAGGCGGACTCGCGAATGCATTCTCCTTTGTGAGGCGGCAGGTTATGACAGAATTCTGATTGAAACAGTGGGCGTCGGACAATCAGAAACTCTGGTGAGTGGCATGGTGGATGAATTCATGTTCTTGCAGCTGCCCAATGCCGGCGATCAATTGCAGGGTATCAAAAAAGGCATTCTGGAATTGGCTGATATGGTGGTTGTCACGAAAGCCGATGGAGCGTTTGAACAGGCAGCTCGTCGCGCCGTGGTGGATCATGAGCTTGCTCTCCACTTTATGCAGGACGATGATGAACGCCTTCCGGCGCGGGTAATGATGTGCAGTGCTCTAGAAAAAAAGGGTTTGCGGGAAATTTACGAGCTTTTGCAAAAGAACCTCATGGAGCTGGCTCAAAGCGGACGCTTTGAGAAGCGAAGAAGTGGGCAGCGAGAGCAATGGTTCGTCTCTGAGCTGAACGATCAGATGATGGATCTTCTGCTGCAGGATCGTTCCCTTAAAAAGAATGTCGAAAAACTGCGGACCCAGGTGGTCCAAGGTATGCTTTCACCCACGGAAGCTGCTCAGCAAGTGATTGCCAGTCTCGGTTGGAATACAGCTAAAGAATAAGCAGCAATGGACCTTAGTTAGTTTCTGGCGCTTAAGCGCCAGAAACTATCCTGAGCGAAGCGAAGGATCTCGTGGAATCAGGTACTTATCGGCGAGATCCTTCGTCGTTTCACTCCTCAGGATAGTCTCTGGCGCTTTAGGCGCCAGAGACTAGTTAAAGCGCATGCGTAAAAAGTTCAGCAGCGTATCACTCTGGTGGTGAACTCGGTAATCACGTTGCATCAGGGCCGCCGCTAGCGGTCATCATCAAGGATAGTTTTATGTTCAAGGGAAAAAGTTTCGGCAGTGATAATCATTCAGGGGTGCATCCCTCAGTTCTTGAGGCTATTCGTGAGGCAAACATCGGCCATCAGCCGGCCTATGGAGCGGATTCGGTTACTCAAGAAGCAACTCGGCTGTTTCGCAAGACTTTTGGTGCCGATGCAGAGGTCTTTTTCGTGTTTACCGGAACGGCGGCGAATACTCTCGCAATCCGCGGCCTTTGTCGTCCCTACGAAGCTGTCGTAGCAACATCGATCGCTCATCTTAATGAGGATGAGTGCGGCGCTCCGGAATTTATCGCCGGCAATAAGATCATCGGCATTCCCGCCGTCGAAGGCAAGCTGTCGCTCGAATCCTTGGAAAAACTACGGATCAATCCCAATGATCCTCATCGCGTTTTGCCGCGTTTGCTCACCCTCACTCAGGCGACCGAACTCGGCACAGTTTATCGCCTCGATGAAACACGAGCGCTCACTGAACTGGCTCATGCACGCGGTATGCTGGTGCATATAGATGGGGCGCGATTGGCTAATGCGGCCGTGCATCTCAACTGCAGTTTAGGCGATCTGACGACAGCATTGGGAGTTGATGCGCTTAGTTTTGGTGGCACTAAAAATGGCCTTCTGTGTGCGGAAGCTCTGGTCTTTTTACGGCCGAATCTCTCGCCTAACTTCGCCTTTATTCGTAAGCAAAGCATGCAACTCGCTTCGAAAATGCGCTTTCTTGCCTGTCAATTTCTGCCTTATTTGGATGAGCAGTTGTGGAAGAAAAATGCCAGCAATGCCAATGCCATGGCTCAGTATCTGCGCAAGAAATTGGACACCATTACCGGCTGCCGTTTTGCCCAGGAAACAGAGGCGAATGAAGTCTTTGCCATTCTGCCTGAACCATGGAGAAACCACATGCAGGAGCGGGCTCGAGCTTACAACTGGGACCATGAAATGCTTCGATTTGTGGCTTCATTTGATACCACAAAAGCCGATATAGATAGCTTGTTTGTGGGGATTTAACCTCTCGAACGAGGATTCATTCCCATTCAACGGGGTTGGGTCAGACAAGGTCTCAGCCAATCCATAAAGCCTCGAATGCTATCGATACTGCGCCTGACACTATGAGGATCATCCAGGCCGTGATCCCCATTAGGCACAGTCCAGATACGAAAGCCGTCCTGCTGAAGAGTTTCCACTCGATCGCGCGGTGCGCAGGAGTCCGCTTCACCGAAGATGAATATGGTGGACAGTGGAAACTTTCGCACGCGATGAAATTCATCGTCCTCATGAAGGAGCGGGCTCATGGAAATAATTTGGTGACCCGTACTTAGTTTAAGCCCGGTTTGAAGAGCTTCGCTTAGAATACGATTGCCAAAAGAAAAGGCGGCGATGGTTTGGGGTAAATTAAGCCGTTGTTGGGCCCATTCGACCATCAAGCGGCTGACCGAAAGGCGAAGAATGGGTCGCTTGTGTGGATCCTGGACAAAGTCCTGCTGATAGGCAACACAGGTCGCCGAATGACCAATCTCCAGATACAGATTGGTGAGATAATAAAGCCAGGGGCGATCGTAGCGATAGCCACCGCCGCTGAGTACCAGGAGGGAGCCGAGTTCCTCTTTACTGCTCATCACTTCCGAATAAGGATCCACCCCATCGTAGCGGGCAAAATCTATAGCCTGCTTGGATGCAGGAACGGTCGACTTGGATGAGACACCTTCGCGCGCCATAGTTCTATTCCTTCACTTTTCTCAAGGCATATTTCCAAAGCAACTGCTGTGAACTGATGTAATCGGTGTTAAGCACTCGAAACTTTTCGCTCAGGACTCCCGCGCAGTTGCGGTAGAACAAGGCTTTGGCGGAATCACCCTCGCGTTCCAGGAAAGCCTCAAATCGCTCTGCTTCCAAGGTAAAGAGATAGGCTTGCGAATCGGCTGAAACGGTAGCGGAACGCGGTGCCTGATCGAAAAGGCTCAATTCACCGAAACTATCACCCGATTTAAGGGTGGCGAGGCGATGGGCATCGGCCGTTAGGCTATCTCGTTTATAAACGGACAACTGGCCGCCCAAAATCAAAAAAAGGCCGCGGGAAGGCTCCCCTTCAATGACCGCATGGGCTGCTTTTTTAATGACTTGAATGCTACCGAGGCTCCAAATGCGTCGCCTCTGATCGAGGTTGAAGGGGCGAAACAGAAAAATCGACAGCAGCTGCTCAGCGCCCCAGTCGAGATCTCGATAGAGGTCGATTTGAGGTATCGAGAACGGTTTAGTGAGATCTTCCATGTCTATTATGCTCCAGGACCCGGCGATGACGGGTTTTCCCACAGTATAAGTCTAGCAAGGAAGTGACCCCATGAGTGACGGCCCGATTTTGCCTGGCTCCCTGGCCTTGTATTTTCTTTGAATGCCGACAATTTTCCTTCGGATTTCATAGGGAAGTATGGCAAGATTCGGGCATCTTTTCCCAGAGGGAGTCGCCCATGTCACGCACTATCAAAAGAGTCTGTAATCTCTGTGAAGCCATGTGCGGCCTCACGATTGAAATTTCTGATGATCACTCCCTGACGATTCGTGGCAACAAGGATGACGTTTTTAGCCAGGGCGCATTTTGTCCCAAATCTCAGGGCTTGAAGGATCTCTGGGAGGATCCCGATCGTTTGCGACAGCCCTTGAAAAAAGTAGGTGACCGTTTTCAAGCGATTGCTTGGGACCAAGCCTTCAAAGAGATCGCGGAAAAAATCAATGATTTGCAGAAGCGTTATGGACGAGCGTCCATTGCGACTTATGCTGGTAACCCCAACGCCCACAACTTCGGTAATCTGGTTTTCTTGCCCTTGTTTTTGAAAGGCCTTCGGTCTCCTAACAAGTATTCGGCGACTTCAGTTGATCAATTGCCGCATATGCTTGTCAGTTATCTCATGTTTGGTCATCAGCTCCTGCTGCCGATTGCTGATGTGGACCACACACGTTATATGCTCATTCTTGGCGCGAATCCGGCTGTTTCCAATGGCAGTCTCTTATCATCGGCTGGACTTTCTACCCGTTTAAAAGCTATCCAGCATCGCGGTGGTAAAGTTGTACTCTTGGATCCAAGGTACACGGAAACAGCATCACTGGTGAGCGAGCATCATTTTATAAAACCCGGCACCGATGCCTTTCTCCTTTCTGCTGTGGTCAAACTGCTCTTCGATCGCAAAATGATTCGTCCGGGTCGACTGGAGCCGATGCTGAAGGGTCTCGATCTCCTTCAACCGCTGTTCGCCGACATCAACCTGGATCAGGTCAGCCGCGTCACTGCCGTAAAAAAAGAGGTGATCGAACAGATTGCCAACGACTTACAAAATTACGAGCCAGCTCTTTGCTACGGACGCATGGGCGTATCCACGCAAGCTTATGGAACAGTTTGTCAGTGGCTGATTAATCTCATCAACATTTTGACTGGAAATTTCGATAAGCCAGGAACGGTGCTGTTCACCAAACCTGCCTTCGATGCTCTCGACCTAGCAGCCAAATTGGGCAGTCGAGGCAGTTTTGGCCGCCGCCGCAGCCGGGTTCGCAAGCTTCCTGAATCTGGCGGAGAATTGCCAGTCGCAACTCTGGCTGACGAAATCCTAACCCCAGGAGATGGCCAGGTGCGCGGCCTCATCACGATTGCAGGCAACCCCGTGCTGACCACACCGAATGGCACGAAACTGGAGCAAGCCTTGGAGCAATTAGATCTCCAGGTGGCGATTGATTTCTACCAAAATGAAACCACTCGTTTGGCAGACTATATCCTGCCCCCTACGAGTTCGCTGGAACATAGCCACTTCGATTTGATCTTCAATGCACTGGCCGCTCGCAATATTGTTCGCTACTCACCAGCCGTGGTCGACAGTCCCAAGGGCTCCTACGAAGACTGGGAAATTCTGGTCGAGCTTTGGTCCCGAATTGGCCACCAGGATTCGTGGCTGAAGAAATCGCAAAAGCTCATCATGAGGCAAAGTATACTCAAGTTAGGTGTGGAACGAATACTTGATCTTGGGCTTCGAACAGGTCCCTACCGAGGGAAAGGTTTGAGCCTGAAAAAACTCAAGCAACATCCCGATGGAATTGACCTGGGGCCTTTGCAGCCGAGTCTGCCGGAGCGGCTTTATACCAAAGACAAGAAAATTGATTTGGCGCCCAAGCCTTTGCTTCAGGCTTGGAAGGAATTCCGTTCTGCCAAGGCTTGGACAAGCGCTCCTCAGGAGCAGGACTTGCTGCTGATTGGTCGCCGAAACCTGAAGAGCAACAATTCCTGGATGCATAATCTGCCAAGCCTCGCGCGCAGTAAAAATCAGTGCTATCTACTGATGAACAAGCTGGATGCGGAATCACGCCGAATCGATGATGGCAGTCAGGTGCGGGTAAGCACTCCTATCGGAAGCATTGAATTGCCTGTGCTGCTGACCGATCGGATTATGCCGGGTGTGGTGAGCGTGCCCCATGGCTGGGGACACCATCGAAGTAATATTCAGATGGCGATTGCCCAAAAAAACCCTGGTGTAAGCCTGAATGATATTATCGATGATCGGCAGGTGGATGCTTTTTCAGGCAATGCCATTCTCAACGGCCAAAAAGTAAAAGTCACTGCTGCCGAAACTCTTGCCTAAAGGCTTTCCTGAGCTATTCCCTTGAAGAATTAAGAGGCCGATCGAGGAAATGCTCGATTTGCCTCGACACTCCCATTAATATGAAAGCAGAGTCATCCAAAAAAATCTCGAGGACACGTTGCCATGCCAATGGTTGAAACGCGGGACGGAAGTTCTGTTTTTGTTCGTATCCTGGGTCGTGGCAAGCCGGTCGTGCTGCTGCACGGATTTGCCCTCGATGGTCGCCAATGGTTGCCATTGATTGCGCCCTATTTGAACAGCTATCAATTCATTTTGCCAGACTTTCGAGGTCATGGGAGCTCGGCCCTTGGTTCCTTGCATCGCTCCAGCATTTTGGACACTCTGTGCAATGATCTTAATGATATCCTCGATCATTTGGGAATTGAACGGGCCATGCTCGGCGCCTACTCCATGGGGGCTTTCGTTGGGTTAGAATTCGTTCTGCGGGATCAGGCCCAGCGCATTGAACGCTACTTGCATATCGAAGTAAGTCCTCGTTTTCACAATAGCCCTGATTGGAGCTTTGGATTCAGTCCGGGGATGACCGAACAGGCTGTCCGACTCGTGGAACTTTGGGATGCCGATCCGATCGAAGGGCTGCGATCACCCCACATTTTGGCTTCCTATCGAGCTTTGGTGCATGGCATGGCGCAAGAGGCTTTTCCACAAAATTGGGTCAAGCAGGTCCTGGGTATTATTCCAGTGCGATTTTTCGAACCTCTTTTGCCTGATCCGCAATTTACTCATGAGTTCTTTAGCTTTTTGCTCAATGGAGATTTTGATGCCCGGCATCGCATCAGTACCTTAAAAATTCCCGGTCTTATCATGAGCGGGCGCCTTTCTCACTACTTTCCTTGGGAAGGATCAGAATGGATGCACCAGCAATGGGAACAGAGTGAGCATGTTATTTTTGATCGCAGTGGTCATGGTCTTATGTATTCAGAGCCATTAAAATTTCGGAAAGCCATTGGTTGTTTTCTACAGGGTGAAATCGGCAAAGTGCATGAGATTCTGCAGGGTCGAAATTGGTTGAGTTTGCATGCTGCTGGATGATCGGAGTGGAAGAGCCTGTCGGCAAGGGTAGAGTGAGGCAGGTTTTCGCGCCTTAGCCTGTTTGCTTGAGTGATTTTATTTCAAAGATAATCCTCAATGATCTTCAATACCGTTTCGCTATGAATGAATATATCTTGCCTCGCAAGTCTAAGCTGCTATAGTTGCTCGCATGTTCCTCAATGGATTGCCTGCAAGGGATCAAGCTGTAGAAATCTGGTAAAAAATTTCCAGTGTTTGCCCTTGAATGGAGCGTTGGAAGGGGGGTGCTTATGTCGCGTCAAGACTGGGTGGCTTTTCGATATGTAAAGTCTTTGCTGGCGACTGATTTCGGACGGCAAAATCAAGCAAGTCTTTTGGCCAAAGCGCTGATTGATGAAGGACTTCTGACGGATCCAGGAGCCATGGTGAGTAAAGAGCAGTACTCCCGTCTGGTCCGAGTCCTGATGATTGCGACAAGAGATGAAAGTTTTGGTTTTACTCGTCATGGGTTGAGGCTCGGAACTTTTGCCATGATGTGCCAGACCATTATTCATACGGATCAGCTTGAACAGGCGATTAAGACCTGCAATCGTTTTTATCGGCTCGTTACGGATGACTTCCATCTTCAATTGCGTCGTACCCAGGATGTTGCTGCGATAGAATTAATCTTAAATCAACCCCTGGCAGGTCCAGTCAGCTTTTTTACTGAAGCGATTTTTGCCATGCTGCTGCGGCTGTTTTCTTGGCTTATCGATAAGCCCATTCAAATTTCACGGATGGAGTTTGCCTTTTCTCCGGAAGAAAGCGGCTATTCTTTTGAAGGCAAGATTCCAGGCAAAGTTTGCTATCGCCAGAGTACTTCAAGCATGCATTTTCCAGCGTCGCTTTTGCTGGAAGATATCAGACACGATCGGATCGAGTTGAAGGAGTTGTTGGAAAAGGAAACGCATCGATTTTTAACCGATTTTCGCAAAGAAGACAGCTTCAGTTCCCGAATTCGTAATCATCTCATGCAGGACGCTGGGATTCTGACGAAGAGCCTGGATTCTTTTGCTAGAGATTTCGGTATCAGTCCTTCGTCCTTGCGCCGGAAACTTCGTGAAGAAGGGCAGAATTTTCATGACCTGCGAGAGTCCCTTCGGAAGCAGCGTTCCCTTTATTTTCTGAATCATACGCATAAGAGTATCGATGCCATTGCGCTTGCCATGGGATACTCAGAGTCATCAACTTTTCATCGTGCTTTTAAAAAATGGACTGGGTTTACTCCGCTGGCCTATCGTCAGAGGCCTTCGGCTCACTACGCTCGGGATTTGGACTGAGGGATGGGCTTGAGACAGCGGATGCCATACGCCGCCAAAGGCGGCTTGGCA
>JBGSRE010000269.1:0-11763 GCA_041737755.1 Oligoflexus sp. | reverse complement strand
ATGGCATCGGCTTGGCATGACCGATCTTCCCAGCCAGCGGCGGGAATCCTTAAAGTTCAAACGGATGCCATACGCCGATGGCATCGGCTTGGCATGACCGATCTTCCCAGCCAGCGGCGGGAATCCTTAAAGTTCAAACGGATGCCATACGCCGATGGCATCGGCTTGGCATGACCGATCTTCCCAGCCAGCGGCGGGAACCCCTTCAAGTGGACCGTCATTCATCCTTCAATTCTGGCCAAATGTTTAGCCAGTTCCTTCTTCTCATTCAAATCAGCCAAACGGGTCATCATAATCCGCTGCGCCTGCGGCGATCCCGCCCCATGCATCGATTCCGCCAGATATCCAACCGCGGCTCGACCCAAGCATAGATTTTCAATCAAGCGCATGATTTTCATCCGATCCAACACATCGATGTCGTCTCGAGTTTTCAAATATTTCTCAAGATAGCCGCGGGTATGTTCATTGAAATAGTCGCGCGCCGAAGGCATGGTAACGAATAACCCTCCAGCAATATCCGAAAGCAGCCGAGCGATCTCGTAGGGGAATCGAGTGACGTTCTGCTTGCACACATTGGCCAGTAGCAGATCGACCCCATAGTTCCCCGCCGGCGTCGCCTGACCGGCAGCCGAACAGGCGAGTCCACAAGCCCACATGGTTTCATTGAGATGGATCATCTCAACGATCTTGTCTTTGATATGCGAAGCTTTCTCCGCCCCATTGTATTCAGCCACCAAAGCGGCTGAGCCGATGGCCACATCCCCCACTCCGGTTTTGCAGCCACCATAGCTTTGCCGATGATAACCGGCAAATCGTTCAACCAGTGGACCGGTGAAATCGGTTTCACCATTCAGATAAATTTGCTCATGAGGAACGAAGACATCTTCAAAAATAACCAGCACTTCCTGCCCACCGTAGCAGGGATTGCCCGAATCAATATCGCCGGCTGGGCTTTCATCCAGCTTCCGCAGATCGCAGGACTGCCGACCATAAATATAGGTGATGCCATCTGCATCCACAGGCACGGAACAGCAGATCGCGTAGTCCCTTTCCCCCTCGCGCATGGCCATGGTCGGCATAATCAAATGTTCATGGGAATTGATGGCCCCGGTTTGATGCGCCTTGGCGCCTCGAATCACCACTCCATCTTCGCGCCTTTCCACCACGCGAAGGTAGAGATCAGGGTCGGTCTGCTCGCTCGGACGTTTGGCCCGATCGCCTTTGACATCGGTCATGGCCCCATCGATGATCCAGTCGTTTTCCTCAACTTTTTTTAAGTAATTGGTAAAACGATTCTGATAAGAGCTACCATACTTCTGATCGATCTCATAAGTTACGGAATAGATCGCATTGAAAGCATCCATACCTACGCAGCGTTGAAAGCAGGTGCCGCAGCGCTGACCCAGCAGCCTTTGCATTTTCACTTTACTCATCAGATCTTCGGTACTCTGATGCAGATGACAAAATCGGTTGATGAGCTTACCAGTCAGGGCGGAGCGCGTCGTCAGCAGGTTTTTATAAGCCTCCTCATGAGCCACATCATAGGTCAGAGCCACCGACTGAATGGACGGTTTGATCATTGGATGATCGACCGGATCATGGACCAGTTCGCCATTGAGGAAGAGCCGCAAGGGACGGCGAAAACGGAGGCTTTGTTTATAGTCTTGACCTGTCATCAGTGTCATAATCTGCTCCAATTCTTCAGAGTTCATAGAACTCTTTTCTGAGTTATCTTCAGTAAGCCATTCGACCAAAGGGATCATCAGCCGACAGAGCTTCGCGAAATTTTGGATGGGCGAGGCCGATAAGCGCCGCTCGCCTTTGCTTCAAGGTTTTGCCCCGCAGTTCGGCCACTCCATATTCAGTCACAATCGTGTCGACATCATAGCGCGAGGTCGTCACGCAGGCTCCTGAGTCCAGTTGCGCTACAATTCGAGAAATCGTGCCATTTTTGGCTGTGGAAGGCAGAGCAATGATCGATCGCCCTCCCTTTGAAGCTGCTGCCGAGCGCACAAAATCCACCTGACCGCCCACCCCACTGTACTGCATAGGTCCAATCATATCGGCACAGACCTGTCCCTGCAGGTCCACCTGCAAGGCGGAATTGATGGAGATCAGATGCTCGATATCACTCGTAACTAGCACATTATTTGTATAGTCAGCAGGCTGCATCCATACCTGAGGATTTTCATGAACAAAGTCATAGAGCCTTTGCGTTCCCATCAAAAAGGTTGCAACGAGTTTGTCGCGATCGATGGTTTTCTTCGCATTGGTGATGACTCCGGCCTGGACCAAATCGATGACACCATCAGAAAACATTTCGGTATGAATCCCCAGATCTTTTTTCTGCCCCAGACAGGCTAGGACAGCATCCGGTATCGAACCAATCCCCAACTGCAGACAATCGCCATCGTGAATCACATCAGCGATCTGATGACCGATCAAACGTTCCACATCTCCGGCCAGAGGTGCTCGCAATTCGGGCAATTGCCGTTCACTTCGAATCACGTGATCAATCTCTGAAATGTGAATGCGCGCTCCGTAAGTCCTCGGCATCCGTTCATTCACTTCGGCAATCACGAGCTTGGCGTGTTTGGACGCCGCCTGGGTATAATCAACCGAAACACCAAAGCTCATCCAACCGTCTAGATCAGGCGGGGATACACAGATCAACGCGACGTCAAGAGGCAGAACTTTTTGCTGAATCAGCCGGGGAACCTGGGAAAAAAAGACCGGCGTAAAATCCGCCCGACCTGCATGAACCGCAGCTCGAGTCGGCGCTCCTACAAAAATGGAGTTCAGGCGAATATGCTCTTCAAAACCGGCTTCACAGAAGCGACTGGGTCCAAGGGGAACCATTTGGACAAGTTCGGTACCCTTGAGTTGCTGATAGCCAGCTACCAAGGCGTCTACCAGCAGTAGGGGTTCTCCTGCTGCATGACCAAGAATAATGCGACTGTTATTGGGAATGAGTTTCACTATTTCCGAAGGATCATGCAATCGCTTGCGATCAAAGGTTTTTTTCCATGCTTGCATTAGCTTTTCCTCGCAGGACTCCACAAGGTGTTGGAGTCATCGCCGAGGAGCGATGGCTGACTGTGGCAGGCTGCATTCTATCTTTGAGAGAGATCTTGAGAGGAAATCCTTTGGCTAATGCCAATCATGCCCCTCACGCATTGTTTTTCTCAGGAGCACAGAATCTTGTCAACTTACAAGAATAGACTGACTGGCGACTCTTTTTTTGAAGACTGGCTAGCCCAACAGGAGCTAAAAAAGCCCGCAACGCCTTCTGTATCATGCATTTACCAAAACACCTGACCGGCCAGGTCAGAGCAGGCCTCACTTGGCAAAGATACATTTAGGTCTCGGCTTCTATGCCGGCTGCCGTGTTCGCCGTCTTTTTTTTCTGAAATACGACAGCACTTACTTTGAGTTAGAACTACTTTACACGACGACAAAGCGGGGTTGTGTTTTCTTTTGCAAGAGAAATGAAGATGGGTGTAAAAGAACAAGATATTCATCTGCAGCGTTTGTTTAAGGCTGCACCGCTCTTACAAAAATGAACAGCATCTTTCTAGCTAACGTCGTTGATCAAGGAAACATCTATGGAATCTCCCATTCGCCAGACCGCAAGGTCTTATATCAAACGAGCCAAGACCGCTCAGATTGCTCTCCATCGCCTTTCTCAAGAGGAGGTGGACGAGATAGCCTTTCGCTGCGGTAAGGCGGTTCACGATCATGCCGAACGACTCGCAGAAATCGCCGTGCAGGAAACGGGATTAGGCAATGTCCGCGACAAAATCATAAAAAATCGCGCCAAAGCCGAAGCCACCTGGACCGAGATTAAGGACCGGCGAACCGTCGGCATCATCAAGCGCGATGATACCAAACGCATGATTTACTATGCAGATCCAGTCGGTGTTGTGGCCGGTGTTGCCCCCTGCACCAATCCAATCGTGACGGCTATGTTTTATACGATGATCTGCCTCAAGACCCGGAACAGTCTCGTTATTGCTCCGCATCCGAAGGCGCTCAAAGCCACCCAACTGACCGTGCAATTTATGCTGGAGGCTCTGGCGTTTGCGCGATTGCCCCGAGATATCGTGCAAGTCCTCGATGAACAGCAACTCTCCAGCGCCGAAGCCCTTGAATTGGCATCGGAAGTGATGTCGATGGCCAACATGGTCGTGGCCACAGGTGGTCCGAAGCTGGTAGATGTAGCCTATCATAGCGGAACACCTGCGTATGGTGTGGGAGCAGGTAATACTCCGGTGTATATTCATCCCAGCTGCGATACTGCGTCGGCGATTGAAAAAGTGGTCACAGGACGTTGTTTTGATAACGGCATCATTTGCGCCAGCGAGCAGCATCTGATATCACCTCGCGAAATCCATAGCGAAGTCACCTCAGCCTTGCAGAATTCAGGGGCCTATATCGTCAATGATCCCGTCGAGCGGCAGCGACTGATAGGGATCATCTTTGAAGAAAAAGGCCATTTAAAAGCGAAATTCGTCGGTAAGCCGGCCGCTTTCATCGCCCAAGAAGCAGGCCTCGCTCACGCCGAAGAAATTCGAATCCTGGTCGTTCCCGTGCAAAGGGACGACATTGGTCAGGATCCTTTCTCTGCTGAAAAACTGTGTCCGATTCTTTCTTGGTTTTCGGTCGATTGCTATGAAGAAGGCCTCAGCATTGCTGAAAAGCTGCTTAACTATCAGGGTAAAGGCCATTCTGCAGCGATTCACATCGATGAACATGAACAGGAGCGCGACCTTTTGACTTTTTCAGAACGCATGCCTGTGACCCATATTATTGTTAATATGGCTTCTGCCACTTCTGCCGGCGGCAGTCGATTCAATTGGATGACACCCAGCACGACACTCGGCTGTGGCGCCTATGGGGGGACCATGCCGATGGAATCGATCAATCTATCCGTCAAACAATTGATCAACTATAAAGCCGTGGCTATGCCTTTAACCACGAGTCGTATTGCTGAGGGTATTTTTGCTTAAAGCAGCCCGAGGCACATGGAGTACTTATGCGAAATGTACAGGATCAGGCTCACTTGCTGAGGATGCCTGAGTTAAAAAGCGGCCAGGGAAGTCTCGGCATTCTGAATGAAAAATTACCGGCCTGGCACGTTCACCGACTGCTCGTCGTCACCAGTCCGGAACTGGTTGCCTGTGGGGTCTATCAGCAGCTGCTGGCGGCGATCGAACAGCCGAGCGACCGCCAGGTCTTTTGTTTCGATCAGGTCACCTCGGATCCCAGTTTGGATCTCGTGGAGGAGTTGGTGGCCTTCGGTCGAGGCTGCGAAGTCGATGCCGTGCTGGCTCTGGGTGGCGGATCCCCCATCGATGCAGCCAAGGTCGCAGCGGCTTTGATCGGCACCGATCAGACTGTCAAAAGTCTTTTGGGAACCGACTTGGTCACGCATATGCTGCCTTTCATCGCTGTCCCCACCACCGCTGGGACCGGCAGCGAAGTGACTCCCGTGGCCATACTCACCGACCTGGACGACCAGACCAAAAAAGCTGTCGTTTCTGAAAAATTAATTCCACGTCTTGCGATCCTGGATCCGGAACTCACCCTGAACTTGCCTCAGCATCAAACAGCTTTCACGGGCCTTGACGCTTTAACCCATGCGGTGGAAGCCTTCAACTCAAAAAAGGCCACCGTGCTGACCGATTTCTACGCGCGCGCCGCGATGCAACTGATCATGACCCATCTGCGCCGAGCTTTTCAGAATGGCGCCGATCAAGAGGCGCGCAGCGCCATGCAACGCGCGGCCTACTATGCAGGGATAGCCTTTGCCAATGCTGGGGTGACTGCAGCCCATGCTTTTGCCTATCCACTCGGTGCTCGCTATCACTTGCCGCATGGATTGGCCGTTATACTCATGCTGCCAGCCGTACTGGAATTCAATCAAGTGGGACAGCAAGATCGTTTCCGCGAATTGGCCCAAATCCTTACGGGTGATAGGGCCGCTGGGCCGGATCAGGTGGTCCCGTGCCTTGTCACCCTTTGCCAGGATCTGAATATTACCTTAGGCCTTGTCCATGCTGGAGTTGAAGAAGCGGCATTAAACGAAATGACCGAAAGTGTGCTCACGATAAGGCGTATTCTTGATAACAATCCAAGGCCAATCGTCGACAGCGACCAAGCTTCAGCTATTTTTCAGCGGGCGTATCACTACCTGTGAATGATTCCTTCGGGCCTCTGCTGCATGGCAACAAAGGCCGGTTTTTTATTCAGGATCGAGGCACGGGCAAAAGCACGGGCACCCGCCGCTTCGCGGCTAGGCACGGTGGAAAGCGCCGCCTTCCTAGGAATCCATCTCGACGAGAATATTGGCAAAGCAAAAACTATCCAAACCCGGCATAACCCGATCGGCCTGATGCAGAATCCGCGGATCGCCAATCCCCAGGGCTTTCATTCCCGCCGCTCGAATAGCGGTGACCCCCGCTTCGGCATCTTCCACGCCCAGACAAGCCGAGGGGTTGACGTTCAAAGGCGCAGCAGCCAAGAGAAAAATATCCGGCGCGGGTTTGCTATGGGCAACCAGCGATGGATTGGCAATGGAATCAAAATATCCCATGATACCGAGCGCCTCGAGAATCGTGGGCCCATTTTTACTGGCCGAAGCCAGAGCAATCATCACGCCCAAACTCTTAAGCTCATCGAGCCGATCTAAAGCTCCCGGTAAAAGATCCTGCCGACTCATCGACTCCGTGAGCTTCTTATAGTGCTCGTTTTTTTGAAAGGCCAACCGTTCCTTAGCCGCTGAAGGGAGCTTAAGACCGCCATGCTTCAGGATAAGCTCGAGTGAACTCATCCGGTCGATGCCCTTCAGACTTTCATTAAAGCTTTCATCGATGCTAATGCCGAGTTCGGCAGCCATGCTTTTCCAAGCCACATAATGATAGCGAGCTGTGTCTGTGAGGACTCCATCCAAATCGAAAATCACCGCTTTAAACCGACTGCTCCTGTTCACGATAGGGACCTCCTTATAGGGGTCACCAGCGCTTGAACAGGGCTGACCGTAAAGACTTGGTCGTTGACGCGAAGACTCAAAGCTTCGCCTGAGCCTTGCTTCAGGATGAATTCACTCTGAGTAACGGTTATGGTAAGTGGGCGCTGGCGATAGTTGAGCTTGAAACTATAGCCTTCCCAGCTTGCCGGCAGAGTGGGTGCAAAGGACAGCTGCTGATTCTCAAATCGCAGACCGGCGAAGCCCTGCACGATATCGAGCCAACTGCCCACCATACTCGTGATGTGGCAGCCATCTTCGGTATCATGATTATAGTTATCCAGATCCAGCCGGGCGGTTCTCAGATAAAGCTCATAGGCTTTTTCATGATAGCCGATCATACTAGCGATGATGGAGTAGACCGAAGGCGAGAGGGAGGATTCATGAACCGTGCGTGGTTCATAGAAATCAAAAGTCCGCCGCAGCTCTTGCCGATCAATCAATTGCGGGAAAAAATAGAAGGCCTGGATCGTATCGGCCTGCTTGATATACGAAGAACGCAGGATATGGTCCCAGGACCAATTTTTATGCAAAGGATAGTCCCCTGGCATCAAATCCGAGACCAGTTTCTGCTCCTTATCAAGGTATCCATCCTGCTGCAAATAAATGCCGCGCGTCTCGTCCCTGGGCAAATACATCTTCTGCCGTATCGTTCGCCAATGATCCGTCTCTTCGGAAGTGACCAGAGTTTTCTGCACGAGGGCCTGATATTCCTGGCTATGACTGGCTTTGAGTCGATCCATGTGCTCGAGCGTATAAGCTAGAGTCCACTGAGCCAACATATTCGTGTAGTAATTATTATTCACATTGTTTTCGTACTCGTTGGGTCCGGTCACACCAAGAATCATATACTGCTGCTTGGGCTCAGAGAAACTGACGCGAGAAGCCCAGAAGCGACTGAGCTCGACCAGAACTTCTAATCCCATGGTGTCCAGGTATTCGGTTTCACCAGTGAATTCCGTATAGTGATAGATCGCATAGGCAATAGCCCCATTGCGATGAATCTCTTCAAAGGTAATTTCCCACTCATTATGGCATTCACGTCCGTCGATTGTCACCATCGGATAGAGCGCACCCTTGAGCTGCAACTTGCGCGCATTTTCCTTGGCATGTTCCAGATGATTGTAGCGATAGACCAGAAGATTGCGGGCCACTTCTTTGTTTGTATAGAGATAGAAGGGAAAGCAAAAAGCTTCGGTATCCCAGTAGGTGCAGCCACCGTATTTTTCACCAGTAAAGCCTTTGGGACCTATATTCAATCGACTATCTCGGCCGGCATAGGTTTGCTGCAACTGAAAAATATTATAGCGAATGCCCTGCTGCGCTCGAATATCGCCATCAATCGTAATATCCGCTTCCGCCCACTTTTTGTCCCAGACTGCCGTATGAGCTGCGAAAACGGCAGCAAATCCTTGAGCTTTGGATCGGGTGGATTTTTCCGCTGCCAATTCGATCAGATCACCGGGGCTATGGTCGCGCGAGGTGAGCACAGCCACATGTTTTTCCAAGCACATTGTTTCATTCTGGCCCAGGGCGACCGAATAGGATGCCTCCACCCGATGCGCATGGACACTCGACTGAGGCAGAAGATCATGCTCTTCTCCCTCATGAAAGAATCGGCAGCTCATCGCAGTCGCCACTTCAAAATTGGTCTTCTTGCTGATGCTCTTCAGATAAAGCGATTCATCCGCTTCGCCATGCGCTTCCGCAGCCCAGAATTTTTCACCATAATTGGAATCCAAGTTTTTCACATCGCCATTGAGATAGGGCGTGATGACGATCGAGAGAGGACCCGAAAGGGCTTTGATTTCGCAGCGAATGACCGCCAGCTCCACATCCGACATGCTGAGAAAACGCTGAAATTGAACCGCCACTTTTTTCCCACAGGGACTCGACCAAACATAGGAACGAGTCAATAGGCCCTGCTTCATATCGAGTTCGCATCGGTAGTCCGAGACTGAGCCTTTGGCGGGATCCAAAAGCTCGCCGCCGACACAAACATGCATGCCCGCCCAGTTGGTTGAATTGATTACTTTTGCAAAAAAGTCAGGATAGCCATTTTTCCACCAACCGACTTTGGTTGGATCTGGGTAATAAACACCGGCCAGATAGGTGCCTTGAAAGCTATCTCCTGAATAGTCTTCTTCAAAAAAGCCACGCAATCCCATGTGTTCGTTACCAAGACTGAATATACTTTCTGAAAAACGCTTATGATCAGGATGAAATTGGTTTTCTATAATTTTCCAAGGATGGGCTTCAAAAAAGTCTAACATAAATCGTCCTCTTCACAAGATGAGAGCCAGCTTCGGCCCTCGCAGAACTCGGTTTAGAAGCGCCTGGATTATAAGACGAGCGGGGCCCAAATGAAAGCCACAGTTTGGTCGTGAAACTGGCTCTCCAGGCTGGACTGCGGCATTGCACTGAGTTATTTTATTGGACACAATCGGCATAAATGTGGCAACTAGGAAGGTTTTTTAACTTCGATTTCGCCGCCGATTCGAACTATGAACTGCTCCACCCAAGCCTCACAAGCCCTGCGGGCTTGCTCCGGTATGGGATGGAGTTTCGTGTTTCATAGGAAAAGAGTTCTTCTCCTCCATACCTGAGGCCGGTTCCCGACCCGTGACATCGCCTGTCAAAGCGTAATTTAAGATGACCAGAGCCGCATTCACATCCCGATCAAGAATAAGCATGCATTGCTTGCAATCGTGGATCCGCTCTGAGAGTAGCTTTTTTTGGACAAAGCCGCATCCAGAGCATGATTGCGAAGGCTTGATCTTTCTGGTCGGAACTTCGATATATGGAATACCAGCATCTGCCGCTTTGTATTCCAATAATTGGAAGAACTTTCCAGGGGACGAGTCGAGAATGGAGCGATTAAGACCTTTTTTGTAGGCGCCGCCTGATGCCGTCATGCCTTTGATATTGAGGTCTTCAGTAGCAATAAGACTTGCCATTTTAACAATTTTCGCGCTGGTTTGATGCAGAAAATCCTCCCGTTTCCATGCGACTTTTTCATGGCGATTGGCAAGGATTTTCTTAGCTTTTCGTCTATTTTTAGAACCTTTCTTCTTACGTGAAAGGTCCTGCTGCGCCGATTTCAGTGACTTTTCCCGTTTTCTTAAATGACGGGGGTTTTTGATAACAAGGATTTCCTTTAGCTCGGTTACACCAGTCAGGAACTTGGTCGTTCCCCAATCAAGACCGAGAGCGACATCGCCACTTGCTCTGAACGGTCTTATTGTTTCGAAGGTGACCGACGTATACCATTTGTCATTTTTTCTAATGACTTCCATGGTTTTTGGCAAGCCTGGATTTCTGCTCGTGCGCTCTTCATCAACAAACCGGGCACGCCCCCTGGCCTGAAGCTGGCCAATACCGGATATTCTGATCGTTCCGTTGACATAATTTTCGCCCGGAAGAAACTTCCAGCCATCCCCATGGGCTGCGTAGCCCCAGCCTTTGAAGCGCTCAAAGGCTTTGAATCGAGGGAATCCCGCTTTTGCTTTGCCTTCCCTGACTCTCTGAAAAAAGTTATCAAAGGCCCTATCAAGTCTTTTAAGTGTAACCTGCTCGGACTGAGCATTGAGAGCCTTGTACTCGGGAAATTCCGCCCTAAGTTGCGTCAAGTCTTTGGCCTGCATCTTATAACTAACACTAACGCCACACCTTGAATACGCATCTATCCGCTGCTCAAGCGCAGCGTTATAAAGTCTTTGGTGAAGACGCAGGACTTCAATCATCTGATTTCTTTGTTTCTCAGACGGATAAAGACGATAGGTGACTTTTCGCTTGATCGTTTCCATATCGTGGATTATCAATTAGTTACTATGAAGAATCAAGACTTAAATACTCTACATCATTGTATCTATGACCTTAAATACCATTTAGTTCTTGTCACTAAATTTCGTCGAAAATGCATCAATAAGGCAATTTTGGAAAGGCTGGAGCAGCACTTTACAAGGCTTCTTGAGACTTGGGATTGCCGTCTTTTGGAATTTAATGGGGAGGCTGATCACGTCCATATTTTGATGGCGCTTAATCCAAAGGCGCAGCCATCCAAACTTATTAATAACCTGAAAACGGTAAGCTCCCGCCTTATCCGCAAAGAGTTTTCTGAACATATTCAAAAGTATTATTGGAAGCCGATCTTTTGGAGTAGGACCTATTGCCTTTTGACTGTCGGAGGGGCTCCGCTTTCGGTGCTCAAACAATACATTGAAAATCAGGCGGAAGTGGAATAGGCCGCTCACCTCGCTTTGCTCGGATCACGGCGATCGGCTTTCAACACCAGCCAAACCCGTCTGCTTCCTCGCTGGCTCGGGACAGGCTATGGCAGGAGTACTTGCCGACAATCCGATAGGCACAAAGAAAAGCCGACTGCCCAAAGCAGCCGGCTTCCTATGATTTCGCGTAAACCAAGTTGATTATTTAAACGAAGCCTTAGGTACATAAACATAGGTCGTGCTGCCCGGCGTCTTCCAGTAAAGCTCGAGGGCGATCTGGTAACGTGGACCTTGGAAATAGTCGATCGACAGGGCATGTTCACCCGCCGTCAGCGTGATGCTCGCTTCCTTCGCCGTTGGCGCATGCTGGCCATCATTGTCAATGACCAGATTGCCATTGATATAGAGCTTGGCGCCATCGTCCGAATTCAATTTGAAAGTGTAAGTCCCCGCCGCCGGCGCAATCAGCCGGGTGTTCGTGCGCAGGCCAAACCACTCAAACAATCCGGG
>JBGSRE010000030.1:0-10271 GCA_041737755.1 Oligoflexus sp. | reverse complement strand
GACGTTTTAGGTCGAGGCGAAATAGTCGGCTTTATCATCGATCAGGCTCGGCCGGGCGAACCTCGCTTGCCCTTCTTTGGTCATCCGGCTAAGACCAATACCAGCTTTGCCGCGATTTGGCGTCGCACGCGGGCTCCCATTGTTCCCGTGCATATTCATCGCGTCGCCTTTGGCCGGCATGTTGTGGTCTGCGAGCCGGAACTGCAATTGCCCATGAGTAGCAGCAGCGCCGAAGATATTTTGCGCCATTCGCAGATCTTCAATGAGGTGGTGGAAGCAGCCGTTCGTCAGTATCCTGAACATTATTTTTGGTTTCATAACCGCTGGAAATAGCCCATAGAGCGAGGGGGGGCTGTTTTCAGCGTTATTTGCTCGCACTGGCACTGGCGTTGAGCAGCTCAGCAAACCAACCGATCGACGAGTAATAGAGCGGGCAGCTTGCATGGCGATAGGGTTCGGCAGGATTTGGGCTTTCCAAGATGACTTTACTCACAGGCGCCAGCGGGGCCAAAGCCTGGATCGTTGCGATCGCATAATCGGTGGTCGCCGAAGGAACCGCTTCATCATCTTTGCAATGATAGAAGCGAGTCGGTGTTTTCGGAATCCAGCCTTCCTTAAAGTGGCTATTTTCACCTAACAATCGGCGCATAGCGATCGCTTCCACTGTGGTCGGCTTTTCCAAGGTGAAGTCAGCAATAAACTCCGCTTTGAAAAGCGCCGTGGTTTGGGCCGGTAAAATTTTCAAAGCCTCATCATAAGTCTTGCTGCCATTGAGAGCTGCCTTCACATCATTCGGATTGATCGCAAAAATCTTGTTTAAATCCATTTCTGGCGCGAGGTACTCGGCATAGGATAGGGTCAAGAGCGAAAGGTTGACTGGATTGACAAGGGGCAATGCTAGGCCCTTCACCGCGGTCACTTCCAATTCGTAAGGACCCGCAGCAGGGGCGGATGCGATGAGTTGAAATTCGCCAGAATGCTGGGTTTCTATGGCCTTTTGCAGGGCCATCGTCGCATAGCCTCCCTCTGAATATCCCCTCAAGAATAGCGGTCCGAGATTGATGTCATTGGCAGCCGCGAAGGTTCGCGCCGCGCGAAGCATTTCCACTAGAATTTTAGGATAGGCATTTTTATAGAGATAGGGATGCAAGGTTCCCACACTGCCGCCGTAACCAATCTGATCGGCGACGACTGTGACGAAGCCCTGCGAGGCTTCGAAGATGCCCTCTTCGGGCTTATTACTGGGAGCCTGCGCGTCACCCGTAATGGTCACATGCTGGAGGCTGATCCAGGGATAGCTGGGGATTTTTATGGTCGGAACAATGACCAGTCCGGTGGCCTTTAAGGGATTACCTTTGGGGTCCGTTGTCCGGTAATAGATACGATGGATGTCGACACCGGTGCGTGCTTTGATATTCAGCGGGGCGAATTTCTGATCCAACTGATCCTTGGTCACAGTTGCTAGTTTCACCGAAAGCATAAAGCTTGATTCAGGAACGGCACTGGTCGTTATGTCGGAAGCATTGCCTGTTTCTGTGGTGGTTTGATCTGGCAATGGTTCTTGACAGGCCGTAAGCCCACTGACCAAAACGATGCCGATCATAAGACCTTTTGGCCAAGTTTTCATGTAAGACTCCATAAGTGTGACTTATGGAACTTATCGGATTAGCTAGTTCTTTTCTTAATGATCCATAAAATTTTCGGTATTTTTAGGTTGTTAAGACTAGTAAATAGAATGTGAAATTAACTCTGTCTTTGCAAAAGAAGATCCGCAAGAAAACGCAGTGAGGCGGCCTTTCCCCCAAAAATATCCAAAGATTTCATGGCTTTGTCGGTTAAGATTTGTGAGCGGAGCAAAGCTTCCTCTCGACTCATCAGTGACAGGTAGGTAAGTTTCCCCGACTGCTGATCCTTGCCTTGTGACTTGCCGGTTTGCGTGCTCCCATCGAGCAGATCATCGATGATTTGAAAGCTGAGTCCAATGCTTTCGCCGAAGGTCTGCAATGCCTGCAGAGCTTCCTCGGGAGCCTGTGCCGAGATTCCTCCCATCACACAGGAAGCCGCGATCAAGGCGGCTGTTTTATGGCTGTGAATCGCATCCAAATCTTGCTCTGTATAACCGCTCCGAGCAGTCCAATGCATGTCCAAGTCCTGACCAAAAACCATAGCGCAACCGCCGGCAGCGCGGCTGAGAACGCGCACCAATTGCAATTGGCAAGTAGCTGGTAGAAACGAGGCATCGAACAGCAGCTGAAAGGAATCTGTAAGCAAGGCATCGCCTACCAAAAGTGCCGTCGCTTCATCATAGACTTTGTGCGTCGTGGCTCGGCCCCGCCTCAGATCATCGTTATCCATGCACGGCAGGTCATCATGAACCAGACTGTATGTGTGAATAAACTCCAGAGCCAGTCCTGCAGGAATCGCGGTTTGCCAATCCGCCCCGCAGGCTTCGGCGGAAGCCATCGCCAGGAGAGGTCTGATACGTTTGCCCTGACCTGCCAAAGCATAGCGGCAGGCTGAGTGCAAACGTCCCGTATCAGGATATAAATCCAGCTGCCGAGCGGCTAAGGCGGATTCAAATACTGAAAGCCACTGTGAAAAGCGATCGAAACTCACCATAACCAACTCCTTCGGATGGGATGGCATTAAATCAAAAGCTCGGGAAGCTGTCTAGCCCAAGGGCTTTTTTTGAGTGCAGCGCAAGATTGCCAGCAAGTGCCAGCCGCAACGAGAGGGGCTCAACTCAGGCCGTCTTTTTGCGACTGGGTCCCGGGCTGGATTGTAAAAAAATGGGTGAGAAGTTGTCGGTGTTGAAGAAATGCAAAGCTGTATGGGAGGAGTCGAGTTTGCTTTCCTTGACACTTTGTTCGATATCAATGAGTCCAATAAATTCGGTGCGATTCAATGGATCGACGTTAATGACGAGACTGTCGACATGTTTGTAGCAAAAGAACAGTCCCAGGCCAGCGCCACCACTTTCTTCATTGAATTCGGGAATGTCTTTGGTTGAGAAGCAGCGAATCAGGCACTTCAAAACAAGATCGCGCGTGATGGAGCCGAAAGGATCGGTGACCGAGATTGCAATGCGACGCCCATCGCTGCCAAATTCCAGGCGAGCGGCTTGGGTCACGTCCAATTTCACCGTCTCGGTTCGTGATTTGTGGTTATGGATGCGATTGCCTCGGTCATCGATCGGTGCATCAAAGATGGCATTCATCAGGAGCTCTTCCGTGACGACTTCCATATGCTTGATGATCGAACTGCGCAGACCCATGCTGCGGCCATATTCTTTCAAATAGTCGACATATTCCTTGCGGGTGGAAGCATCACGAATGTGGAAAGTCCAGGTGTGAGCCCCCCATGCGAGATATTTTTTTAGGCCAAAGATGTCGTTGAGCATGATCTTTGAAATCGTACCTAGCAAATCGCTATTGTTCAGAGCATTCTTTGGCCCTTTAGCGATGAAATTGGTAAAATGGCGAAGATCAGATAAATAAGGATATATTTCAGTCAATGGTGACTGGGACATGACGATAGTTGGAATCGAAGCCAACTCAATGCCTCGACTGATGAGATGCTGATGACCTTCCATATCCAAGGCATAGGTATTTACTTGGTGTTCCAGGACGGCTTCTTCCAACTTCTTAAAAGATTCGGGAGCAATGACTTCACAGCCAGTCGCAGTGAGTATGCGAAGTGCATCGCGACGATTTTTGCGCTGGGGGTCAAAGAAGAGAATCTTATTTTTACGCATGGATTGCCGTTCCTCATCTCCAAATGACCTGCAGAAAATTCCGCTGGCATCAACCACTTTCTGGCCTCTTCAGACTCGGTACGAAAGGGTTCGGACCTGAGGGATAACGTGTTTAGCTCAGGATAAGAGCTTGAAATTCACGCTGAAATTTTATACCCAAAAGAAAACAATTTTGCGCTGAAGAAGGCCGGAATGAATCAAGAATCTTCTGCAATCCAAATTCTAGACCCCAGCGTTCTTGAGAGTTTGCGAGTTTATGCAAAGTCAGGTGCTTTTCTTAAGCAAGTGATTGAAATATTTGAACAACATGCACGAGTATCGATAGAAGAGCTATGTGCAGCCCTAAACTTGGATGATAGAGAGTCTATGCAACGGGTCGCTCATAGACTCAAGGGCAGCTGTATGAATGTCGGGGCGACTCTAATGGCTCAAAATCTTAGGCATTTAGAACAGTTAACCAAATCTAATGAGACTTTGGCCGAGACCCAGAGGCTCGTTGCCGGACTGCCTAGTATGCTGGAAGATAGCTGTAACGCCCTGAAATCCCTCCTTTGACTGTACCCAGACCCAAGTCATGACCCTTCACTGCCGAAGACTTAGAGGGGAAGACCTTTTTTCTAAGCACGTCTCTGGGTGGTTAGTTATGGCGTTCAATCGAAATCTCTGGCAGCGGGCGCGTCACGCCGTAGCTCGGCATCTTTTTAGGCCGAAGCTTGGGGATGTCTACTCCCAAGCCAGCCAGGGTTATCGTCGCAAGTATCATCGCCACGATCTCTCCTTCTATGAGCTGGCATTTGTCACGCTCGGCGATAAGACCTTTCGCATTCTTAATATGAGTTACGGTGGTATCCGGTTTCGTGGAGAAGGTTTGGAAAGTCTGCAACCATTATTGAAAAGTGGTCAGTTACTCCAGGCTGGCATTATGATCATGGGCTCATCCTACAAAATGCCGGTACGTGTCGTGGCATTGGATAAGGACACCGCTGGATTGAGCTTTGAAAGAATTCAAAGTCTGGATGAGCAATTTCTTACTCGCTTTCTCTATTTTATGGATGCTGGCATTCTTTTGAAGGCAGTGCCCAAGGGCAGTGTCGGTGCAATCTATCAAAATCCCGCGTGGCACTCCTATGGTGGTGTCAATGGGGCGATCGAAGTTCATCTGCATCTGGATACTCAAAGCGAAGTGGTGGAAGCCCATGTGTTCTATCTTAACGGATTGCGGCAAGATTTCGCAGTTTTTACCACGCGCGGCATCACCGTGTCCTGCATGCCGAAGCGCGATTTGACCAGTCGTGATCGACGCGAAATTCTGGTCCACGTTCTCTGTATCATGCTTGGACTCAGGCAAGTGGGCAAAACAGATCGACTGGATATGCTGATTCAAAGTGGTTTGAGTAAATTGTTCCGCCCCAGCAACAAAACTGCCGAAACGTCCCAGCTGCGATAGGTTCCAAAGTCATTTTTTTGATTCAGGCAATCATGATATGCAAGGCCATCCAGCAGGTGACTTAGGGCTCGTATGACGCCTGCATGGGTAACCAAGAGCAGATTTTTATGATGGGAGCTTAAGGCTGAATCGAGCATGAAAGATCTCACTCGAGCAATCAAATCCAGAAAGGACTCACCTCCTGGGGGCGACCTATGAATGACATCATCGGTCCAGGGCTCGCTGATAGCTCTTGGAATATCCGACCAAAGCTGAGCTTCCCAAACGCCGAAAGATAATTCCTGCAAGCGCTCGTCCACGGTCACGGGTCCTCGATCCAAATCCTGGGCCAGCCGCTGACAGCGTTGAGCAGGGCTGCACACAATCAAAGTCTCGGGCCATGCCGGCAAGTCCTGTTTCACCTGCAGAAGATCAAGCGCGTAACTGTCGGCCAAGGGCACATCGATTTGCCCATAGCAAAAGTTCGGCGGAATCTTCACCGCTGTATGACGCAGAGCTATGATTCTTTCGAATGTTTCAAACGGCATCCGAAGCCTGTCCATTTTCCAATTCGCCTCGCGTGGCCGGTGTTCTGGAAAACCAGCGCTGCCGATAGAAGTAGATCAAAAGTGTTGACGCAGAAAGGACCATCAGGAAAAGGGCAAAAGGATAGCCATAGATCCAATCCAATTCAGGCATATTCCACCTAGACTCACGATTGAAATTCATTCCATAAAGACCTGTGATAAACGTCATGGGAATAAAAGTGGAAGTCACGATGGTCAAAAATTTTATAATCTCGTTGGAATGATGAGTCTGCAAAGACAGGTGCAAACTGACCAAAGTCTTAGCCGTATCCTTCTGGTTTTCCAGGAAATCGAGGATCTGCATCGTATGATCGAAGCAGTCTCGCATGTAAACAACCACATCCTCGCCAATAGGCGATTCAGGATCCCGCATCAACTGACTAAGGAGTTCTTTGTGACTCCATAGAATGCGATGAAAATAGTTGAGCCGCGAGCCGATGTTATAAATCTCAAGGATGGCGGAAGGCTTCATCGCATGGACCACTCCTTCTTCCGCTAACTCCAATTTCTGGGCATAAAACTCAGCTATCGGAAAGTAGAGATCGATGATCGCATCGATCACCGCATAGCAAAGATAATCGCAGGATTTCAGACGGATCTGTCCCACTTTCTTCTGAATCCGACTGCGAATGGATTCCATGTAGTCGATTGGGCTGTTTTGAAAGGTCACGACAAAACCTTGGCCGATGATGATGCTGACGTGTTCGCTTTCGTTCTTCGTATCAAGCCTTGGTATGTGCACTGTAATGAAGCTATAGGCTTCAAAATGTTCAACTTTCGGCCTTTGATACTGATTGATAATATCTTCCACCGTCAATCGATGGATGCTGAGCTCTTGGCTTAATTTCTGCAGCAAAGGTACGTTGGCGAGGCCTATGACACTGATCCAGGTAACCTTATATTGCTTGACCAAATCGGCGAGACCTGGCACCTCATCGAGCGAACGGGTTTCCAGCTTCTCGCTGTCATAGGCCACAAGCGTGATTTTGGTTGGGGTGGGATTCATGGGTTCAATCACCGTACCGGGGCTACTTCCAGGCGGTGGACGGTGAAAAATATTGTATCGCATGCGATGTTTTTTCAGCAGTTTATTTGCCAAACCCAGTCTCCTTATTCCACATATGTGATCGTAACTGATCAGAACGGACCAGGCAATCAATAGGAATCAAGGCCAGGATCAAGCGTGGGGCTTTCCTTTGCGAGCGATCGCAATAAGGTGACAGGGATGGCACCATTCAAGCCTTTCCAAAACAAAGCCAGACGCTTGAACCAATTCTGCCAAGAGATTGCGATCGAAGACATGATGGTGAAGGACTCTCTGGCTGTGATTGTCGAGGGCGCGGCGTTTGAATTCCTCTGGCTTTAAGGAATCGGGATCCCAGCCATAGTCATGTAAGGCGAGGGATTCTTCAAGATGGGTCATGTCATCTTCCTGAATGCCCTGCTGAAAGTCCTCGAGCAGATGCTCCATTCGCGTGACCGGTCGGCGATGATCGTAGATATCCGCATGATGCGGTGCAATCAGGACCATAGTGCCGCCATCACGCAGCACCCTTTGCCAATTTTTCAGAGCCGCAATGGGATTGGCAATATGTTCGATGACGTGCGATGAAATCAAAAAATCATAGGTTTGGTCAGCAATCAGGCTCAAATCGCTGCCATCGCAAATAATCTGGCGGCCAGGTTTTTTGCCGGGAGCGTAAAGGAAAGCACCGCCATGCTCCAGTTGACCTTCCCACATGGTTTGATAAGAAAAAGTAGTGCAGTCGAGGCGTCCAACCAGAGGATACAAAGGAAATTGCTGATTTTCGCGAAATACAGCACTGGGTCCACCGATTTCCAAACCGACTTGGTCACGCAGACGGTCTTTCACCCCATGGAAACTGCTGGCGGGACTGGCAAATAATTTCTGCCTGGATGCCGCCCAAACACCTTTGAAGCCGCGTCTTTGCCAGGTCCTTTTCAACTGTTCCAGCATACCTTCTCCCTACCTTACTCGATCAAGCTGCCTACAATAGCGAGCGATGAGTTCAGCAGCTACAGGAATCTCAGAACGATGGCTAAACTTATGGAATCACTAAAAAAGGCAGAGCATGTCAAAATTGGCGAGGTGCTTAAAATTATTCCCGCTCAAAGTGGATCAGCGTAAGCCTGAAATTTCCCAAAACTTTGCTCCGTTTGAGCAGTCCTGACTTGACAGTGTTCGACTTAAACTGTTACACGCGAGTATTCAATCAACACCTCAATGGGCAAGGGTTTTATGGCTCTTCGTCGAATCCTAAGCGTTTTCGTTCCGCTATTGGTGGCAATTGGGCTAGGATTCTTTCTTATGAAAGGCCCTCTCAAAGACAAGCCCAACAGCTTGTCCCAGTTCAAGTCAGCTTTTTCTCATGCCATACCCACTCGTTCTCTCCAATTTGAATATCATTCCCTGAGCTCTATCAATCCTGCACTCCCTTCAGCCGACCAACAAGGCCAAGGAATGACCATTGACTGTCAATCGCATGGGAACATGCATGTGGCAACTCCTCACGCCCATGACCTGATCTTTATTTTCGAGTTTTCAATGCTCGCTTGTGGGGAAACCAATCTCTTAGAAGAGCGAAATCTTCCACTTCATCTCAGCTATTCTCGGGATTTTTTGGCTTCAGCTGCCGCCATGGAACAGGCCTTAGAACATCCCGGACTAGCGATCGCACGGAGTTTGTATTTTCATCAGGATGCGGGCCAACGGGAGCGCTGGTCTGCTGCTCAAGCGGTTCTGGTGAACCAAGAACTTAGGGTTGAAGGTCAGGCTACGCCTCAGCTCAAGGTCCAAGAAGACTCTGGCGTTTGGAACTGGCAGAAAACCTTTGCTGGGGTTCTTCCGTCGGGCAAAAATCCGCCCGGATTACAGCATTCCCTGGACTATGAAGTAAAAGGGCAGAGTCAAACGGCGATTCCGATGGAGCTCGGACTGTTAAATCTGCAGGGGAAGGAAAAGTCGGTCACCATGCAAAGCAATAGGACGGTGGCAAAGACCGAGATTCAAATTCGAATGCACCGTATCACAGCCGTGGACAATGAAAGGCTCAATATTCTTTTGGCTGATGCGAATGCGCCGGTTGATCCTGCTCGCCCAAAGCTGAGTATTGAGGAAAGAGATCGTCTGCTTCGCCATTGGCAAAAATTTCGAGACAAGGATGGTCTCAAGCCCTTGCAAGGGGAAAGTGTTGCCAATCAATCCGTCTATATTGAACTTAAGCAGGCTCTGCGTCGTGACCCTAGCATCGCTCAGGAGCTCGCAGCAGATTTGCAAGGCTTGGATCCTGCCAGCAGTGGCTTTGCTACCCTTGCCGGGGCATTGATCTACTCTGGGGTATCGCCAGCTTTGGATGCCTTCGTTGCCCAGGCGGAATTGCGTCATCGGGATATGAATTTTCAATCGAGGGCTTTGCCCATGATTGGGCTCGCCCCGCAGCCTGATCTTGTCAGTTGGAAATATTTGGATCAGGCCCGGCGTTTGCAAAAATCTTCGCAACTAGGGGTCGCGGCAGAGCTTGGTATGGCCACCCATTTGAAACAAGGCTATCAGGATAAAGGTGCCGAGGAATTTGTCGAAGAAATCTCCCAACGGATGCTGGCCGCCAACACGGAAGCAAAGCGTTTGCATCTTCTCGATCTGGTCGGCAACGCCGGATTGGAAAAGCTACTGCCTTTGGTCGAGAGTTGGCTGAAGCAAGGCACTCCGGCGATGCGCCTGCGAATCGCTCAATCTTTGCGGCATATGCAAGACCTCAAAGCGGAGCAGCTGCTTCTGGAATTGGCGGCTGATACCAATCTTGAATTATCGTTGACAGCTTTACAAAGTCTGCGGGATAGAACTCCCTCTTTAAGTTCACTGTCAGGATTGCTCGATCTTCTAGAGCGGCCCCACCACGATCGCGTTCAACTGCTGATTCTAGAAAACCTCTATGCCGCGCGAAGTCTGGATCCCATGCTGCTGGATAAGATTCAAAAAATTAGGGACACTCTGACTCTAAGTCCGAACCTAAGCGAAGCCTGGGATCAACTGGAAGAAGATTGGGCGGATAGTGCCGGCGCATAGGACGAAATTTCGAGTTCTTTTTTGAAAATTCATCCATCACTATAGGGGGCTTGGCTATGCGAAGAAGTTCGATTTGTTTGACAGTGAGTGCCTTGGTTCTGATCTGCAGCGAAGGATTTGCAGCTGAAAAGTGCAGGGATTGGAGTTGGCAAAAAGGCAGCCGCAAATCCGCTCAATTCGCTTTAAACTCAAACCTCTGCGTTGCTGCACAGAATAGCAGCAAGGTCGTGAATGAAGTGAAGGCGTCAGGAGAAGCCGAAGGGTACCTTCTGGATAAGCGCATTCCTCTCTTGCGCAGCGAAGCAGCGACTCGCAGCAGCTCGGGTCAAAATTTGGAACTGAGCTCGGGTGTCTTTGTCGTGGGACAGAAAGTCTGGAGTCCCTCGTTAAATGTGGAGACAGCTTCCTATCAGCAGA
>JBGSRE010000191.1:0-8626 GCA_041737755.1 Oligoflexus sp. | reverse complement strand
AGGATGGTAAGTGCAGCTACTTTCCATTCCAAGCGAATCTTGGACCAGCCTTCGACGGCTCGATCGATCTTACTATCCGAGAGATACTCTTCAGCCGAGGGATTGATTTCAATTTTTGTGCTGCTGAGCACCTCGCTGACGTCGTCCTTAATGGGGGCGTGTTCTGCAGCTTGGGGCGCCGGGACTTTTTCCCGGCTAAGCTCAGGTTCTACTAGCTCTGCTTTGCGTTGCTGAGGATGCAGACTTTCTTCTATCTTCTGACTGTAGTAGTCCGTTAGGTGATCCTTCAGAAGGCGCCTCTCTTGCTGCTGAAGATCAATCAATAGACCTTCAACTTTATAAGGGAATTCCTTGAGGCTGGCTTGGTTATGACCATAGCATTCGGTAACTTTAAAGAAAACCGAGCGGCCTAGAGTACTATGAAAAAGAGGGGCTTCCAGCCCACAGATTCCGAACCTTCCTAATGGAAAATTCAAGGCTAATTGCGCGGCATCTGGATGCAGGCGCGTGATACGAGCTGGAATCGCAACATGAGCAAAAGACATGCTGTGATTTTTGGGAACGAAAGTCACCGATGCGCGTGTGTCTTCCGTTTTACCAGCCTGCTCTATGAGATATTCTTCCAGATTGGCCGGTAGTTTATGCGACCGGAGAATCCGGACGCTCCTGGAGATATCGGTGAATTTGTCTTCATTCACGTTTGGGCCAATAATGAGAATCGGAATATCGGTGATCAAGTTATCCAGCATTTCCTTGAATGCTACTCGATTGCTGCCCATACACATGCGATCTTCGATAACGATCACATCAGGGCCGATATAGCGAGGTTCGTGGATCATATTGGTTTTATTGAGGGCTATGGCAACCTGGAAACGCTGCGCATTCAAACGGTGCAGCAAATCTTTCCGCAATTCTAGGGAACGGATAATCGTGTAAACACGAAGGGGAGCGATTTTTGGTTGAGTTTTGAAAAATTCTCGCAGGATATTTTTCTTTTCCTGATGGGCTTTTGGGATATCCCAACGACAAAGTAAAGCATCCGAATAGCGAAAATGCAGATGGGTATCGTGATGCTCCTTCACTTTAAGTGTCAAATGCTTGACGCCGATGGAGTCGGCAATGCCGCCACCCAAGGTTAAATGTGTTCCGACCGGCGGTGTGAGGCGGCTCTCTAGCCAAAGTTCGGTTTCATTGATCCAGGCGATACGCGCTGGAATATGCAGAGCGGAAATGGTCTTCATGGTAATTTGGGGATAAGGTTCAGCCATATCAGCAGCCTGTCCCGAGGCTGCAAAAGAGTAGCGGCGAAGCCATTGATCGTTGTTGAGATCAAGCGGAATTACATCACGAAAGCCAAGTGAAACAGCTCTTTGGGTCGCCTCCCTAGAGCTGCTATTGATTGATAGTATGAAACGTACGCCGGCATATTCCGGATGCGAACTCAGTTTACCGAGTTGCTCTGAAGCTTTGCCGCCTATAATCTCATCGTCGATGATAATGGTATTGAGCCTTGCATTGGGATAGGTGCGCGCGAGCGCTATAAAGTCTGGCAAAACCTTTACTTCTACCTTTAACTTTTTAAGAATATCAATTTTCTCATGCAATATTGCTGTTGCATTCGAACTGATCCAATAGATTTCACGCGCTGCAGTCATGGTGTCTCCTGGGGCACCGAGATTCCTTTCCTTCGGTAAGTTTTGCAGCAAACATGAGCGGCCGCAGCCTTTGTATAGTGCAATGAAGCTGTGTTAGAATGAAGAAGGCATATTCATGTCGAAGCAGGATGATTCATGATTCCGCCAAACATCTTAAAAAAGATCCAGAAAGTAGGGTAACCTATGGAGCTATCAAGTATCTTGGGTCCGATTATTGCGATCGGATCCATCGTCGCTGGGATTCTCCTGAAGCATGCGGGTGCATTGATTCCTCAGATCATTTGGAATCCTCCTTCGACGGCGATTGTAATCGGCGGAACGTTTGGCGCCTTGCTCGTCGCCTATCCTCTCAGTGACTTTATCAAAGCTTTTAAGGACGTTGGTATCTTTCTAAAAAAAGGCGAACCGGATCGAGCCGAGATCATGGCGCAAATCATAGACCTCGCGCAAGTAGCCCGTAAAGAGTCCATCCTGGCTTTGGAAAAGAAGCGCGACGGTCTCTCTTTTCCACCCCTTAGAAAAGCAGTAAAACTTGCAGTCGATGGTACAGATCCGGCAGTCCTGCAAGAAACCCTAGAAACCGAAGCCCATTTCCACATGGAAGAGGCCGAAGTCTCCGTAAAATTCTGGGAAGACTTTGGTGCGATCGCCCCCACAATCGGTATCCTTGGCGCTGTTATTGGTTTGATGAAGGTTATGAAATCTCTCGATAAACCTGAGGAAATCGGTCCCGGTATCATGGTTGCTTTCGTTGCTACCCTTTATGGTGTCGGCTTCGCCAACATCTGGGGCATTCCCGTTGCAAAAAAGCTGAAAAGAAAAGCTGTACTCTACCACTATGCATTCGAGATGGTCATCATCGGCATCGATGGAATTCTTTCGGGCCTCAATCCCAAAGTCATCGAAGAGCGGTTGAAAGTATTTACTAATTCTCATGATGAAGATGCCTGATTTTTTTGAAGGATAGCGTTTGGCGAAGAAGCAAAAATGCCCCGCATTCGAAAACCATGAGCGCTGGCTTGTAAGCTTTGCGGATATGATGACGCTTTTGTTTGCTGTGTTCGTGGTTCTTTACGCCTTGAAAAAAGAAGGTGCCAGTGAAGCCAAGATCCAGCAGGCGGCAGTTTCTATCCAGGAATCGTTCAATGATGTGGTTGAAGATATTCCTGAAGTGAAGCGAGTCGGACCAACAGAACAGGGTTTTGGCATTTTCGAACACCGCAAGGGCGACCGCATTCGGCCACCGATTGTCACCAAGTATCCGTCGGCGGATCGCAATACCAAAGTTATCGATGCCGAAATGAAAAAAGTCGCCGAGATGCTCAATTTGCGACTCTATGGCAAAGAAAAAATTCGCGAGTTAGAGAAAAAGGGTCAGGAGCGCATCGTCTCCATCCAAAGAGATAATGATGGCTTTCGGGTGAAACTTCTTGCGACCCATTTCTATAAGCCAGGAACTTATAAGGTCAATCCTAAGGCTCTCGATGACCTGAACCAGGTCGGCAAAATCCTCAAGGAATTGGGCCGAGATATCACCGTCGAAGGGCATACCGATTCGGTTCCTGCCAGCGGTGGGCAATCCAATTGGGAACTGTCGAGCCTAAGGGCCTCCTTCATCGTCAAGCACTTCGTCGATGAATTGAATTTCTCACCCAACACCGTGTCAGCTGCCGGCTATGCCGATACTAGGCCCGTCGCCAGCAATTCGACCGAAGAAACCCGTGCCCTCAATCGGCGCATAGAAATAAAGGTGCATTACAATGAGTAAGCACTGGGCCGTAGTTTTGCTTCTGCCAGCTCTCTATGCCTGTGATCCCTTTCATAAAGATAAATGTGAATGGTATCTGGTGCCGGAGCCGGAACACATCAATCTGGTGGAACCAGGCTGGGTGGCTCTTTGTGCTCGAAATTATGTCATCAACAAGGAACGCTGCTATCTCAAGAGCACAATAGAGTTCGGTAAAGAGGTGAACGGCAAACTGATTCGCCTCTCCTCTTTAAAGATGAGCGAGACCGGGCCCTATCCCCGAGAAATTCTTAGCGTCAAAACCTGCAAGCCTGAAAAAGAATAAGAGAACAGACTATTCGAAATCCCACGAGGAGCATTGGCCATGGTCGCGGTGGTTCGGCGGAATAGTGGCGACGGACAGGCTCAAAAGGGTCGTTCCTGCGGCGTCTGCACGCAGTGTTGCACCCAGTTGGAAATTGAATCCAAACCTGGCTATACGACCCGCCTTGATAATGCCGAAGACATTGCAAAACCTGCTGGCCAAACCTGCCGCTTTTTGGGGCCAGAAGGTTGCAGCATCTATGAAGCCCGACCCCTGCTCTGTCGGCAGTTTGCCTGTGATTGGCTGTTAGGAGAGAAAAACTTTGGCCCCAATGACTCACCTATGCATACGGGGCGCATAGGAGTTCGCGGAGTGACTCTTCATTTTCAGTGGGATGGACAGGGTTCCCGGAGGAACCCGAATCAGGATACCGATAGGGATTACTGACAGCCACAGATACGGCGACTGCCAATTCGCGGATATTCAAATGGATCGGTATCCGTTTTATCGTAGATGACGCGACCTGTTATATCCTCAAAACAGCCCCAGCCATTCAAGGAATGAGTATCGCTAAAGCGGAAATTATTGTTGCCTCGGATTTTCACATACAAATCCTCGCAAGCACGCTTGTTGATATCCAAATCGAGATCTTTGGCGGCACCAAAGCGTGCGATCACATAGGGATGGGGCTGCATAGCAGCCTTGCTGCAGTAGTCGCTACACGAGAGTTCCACCGGGACGAAGCATACGCCTTCCACTATCGAACCCCCAAGGCACGCATTAGCTGTCGTAACTGCCGCCGCAGGGGCAACTGGCGCGGGTGGTGGCAAGCTCACCGTTTCGATTCGAACCGACTGACCCCCAGCATTGGGATATTCATAGCCGTAAATACTGTTTCTGGCCACGTTGCTTAGGGTGGCTTTGTCGGCGCCTTTAAAGTTGAAATTCACATCCCATACCGCCGGAGTGGAAGCGATTGTTTTGCTTATCGTAACACCATAAGGTGAATCGGTTGGCAGACGAATGTCATAGCTGTTCCAAGATTCATTGGACGTAGGAATACGTGTTCCATCGACGTCAGTGAGGTTACAACCGACCTGAACGGCATCTTCCTGGGCATTGAAAATCGAACAACCCACTAAATATCCGGGGACGCCGGCACCAGTATCCACCGGCCGGTCACTGGCCTTGGTGCTGGTATCCAGCCCGACACTCTGAATAGAGTCGCTTTCGTTTTGGCCATTGCTCCCGAGAAAGCCCTTTTGAGTACAGGCCGTTCCCAGCAAAAGCACTAAGCAACCGAAGACTAAGTGATTTTTGCAAATCAAAAGGAGTTCTTTCATGGTGGCCCTCACTAACCATCGCTATCGGCAAGTTTGCAAAGAAACCTGAGACGATTTTATAAATGTTCGAAAGAATTAAAAAATTCGGTGAAGACTGTTGATGATTTTGGATCCAAGGGAATTTAGGAAGCGCTTTTTTGCAGCCAATCGACTTGGAGCAAATCTTCGGCAAGATTGAGGACATCCCCGTTTCGACCTTCACTCAGTTTCTGGCTTAGCGATTTGTATTCATAAAAGGCGATGGCAGCCAACTCATAGTGTCTGCTGCGATAGAGCCATCGGGCCAAGGCGTTCCAGACTAGCAATTCATGATCCACAAAATGCAAACTCGAGATTTTTGGTAGGATTTTCTTGATATCAATCAGGCGCTTGGCAAATGGCACCTGGCTATCATAGGCTTCGGCGATGGATTGAATGATAGACTGCAGTTGGGCATGATGCTGGGGATCGATTTTCGCTGGTCCTGGCAATCGCTCCATGGATGGCATGCGATCGAGCCACTGAGTTTTAGGATGGCATGCGGCCCAGAGATATAGCTCCAAAATATAGGAGCTGGAAAAATGCGACTTGCCCTTGCGGGTCATCGTCATCATATCGCTCAAATCTTTGGTGGCACTGGCACGAAGGCTGACCTGCTGCCACTGCAATTCGAGCTTGCAGGATTCATCGACAATGAATTTTTCAGATTCTCGAATGAGCTGTTCGGTCTCTTCCAACTTGCCTGTCAGCCGCATGGCTTTCACCAGTTGAATGCGGATACGATCAACGATGCCGCCGTCTTCACTGCCGGCCAGTGCACTTTGTAGAAAATGCACAGCCAGGGAAGCGTTGCCCAAACGAAGAGCACAGGTGCCCATACCCAGATTTTGGCGCGCTGTGTGCTCGGGCGGCATGATAGCCATTTGTGCTGCCAGCTGCCTTTCCCATAAGGCCTGGAGAAACTCACTGTTGGAATGATGGATGTCACTGAGAACGGAATGCAGTTCTGAATAAAGAAAGGATACTTGCGTATGACCCGGCTTAATCCCAACCACTCGAAGGATGGCCTGGCCTTGGCTGGCAAGGTCATGAATCTGTCTTTTGCCTAATCCACCAAAGCGATAGTGGTGAACCAAAGCCGACATCACTAAAATAAAGCGTCGCAGCATATCCTGAGACTCTTCGGCTTTTTCCAATTGCTGCATCTGCTCGACGATATAATATAAACGGCCTTCTTCCCCGTGGGCGAGGAGAACCTGATCCAATTCCTTTTTAATGGCCATTTTGGTTTGATCGATATTAGATCTTCGCCAAACCTCGGCGTTCTTTCGAGCCATCGATCCTGCTTTCTTTCGGCCAAATTATTTTGCTCCACCTCTTAAGTCGGAAGAAGGCCCGGTCTTACTTTACGAGGAATTTTGTAAGTGACGAGATGGATTCAAGTATTCAGCAGGTTTGTGGCCTGGCCGTGGAGCAAGGCTCAGGATCCAAAACAGACTGCGAATAATTTATCGGTCATATCAGTCGATTAAGATGTGAAGGGTCTATTTGCAAGAAGCGACTGACAGACTTTAACTCAGTCACCTGATAATTTCTCATAAATGATCGTGGGATAGATCCGCTCGAGGGGACTTGCCTTAGCTGATTCGACAAGCTCAAACAGGGTAGAGGCGGTCCAAGTCTCTAGATTCTCAGAAGCGCTTTCGGCGGCACGAAGCTTGAAAGAGGAGGAGTAGGGCACTCATATACGCTAGGTTTTCCCAAGTGGAAACATAAAGGAAAGGTAAGCCTATGATCCATGAGTTCGACTGTTAGGATCTCGTAGACGTCATCGCCCTTGTAGCGATTGACGATCTGTTCGTCCCCTATCTCGGTGTAGTGGTTTCTTAAAAGGTGCTTCATCCTCAGCCTGCGTCGCATCAGGCTGAATTAATGGATGAGGCACCTCTTCTTTTTTTCAATGGGCTTTGCGATAGTTGAGCGGTTGAGCCGGTCTCGCATTCATCGGATACTTGGCTTTGAAAAGATTGATCTGATCCTGGGAGATTTGTACGATCCCTTGCAAGACATTCCAATTGACTTTTTCGCTGCAAGGGGGCGTTGTCAGCGACCCATTATAGCGGAAAGCCTGCAAAGTGTTTGGTAGCATGGCTCGAAGATTCAAAGTTTTATTATAGGGCCGAATAGGTTCATTGGCTTTAACGGGCATATAGCTGAAGACTTGCTGATACTCGATATGCGAGCGGCCTGAGTTAATCAGAGCGCCGATCACGGCCAATTGTCCCTTGTCATTGACATGCACGAAATGCACTTCCAACTGAGAAGGTCGATTGTCAACGAGATGTTCACTCGGAGCATGGAAATGGAATTGCTTCAGCTCATAGCGCTGACCCAAAATGCTCGCGAAATTGCCTCTCTCCACATTCACCTGAACAGTATGCCCATTGTCTAGGACCTGGAACGTACTGGGTTTGTAGTCCAGTGTGATGACATCCTGCAGGGGCCAGTTTTCAACGATGTTAATCGGACTTTGCTCCAAACCAGCATTACAGACTTTGAAATCTTCGTTGATTTGTCCCCAACGCTCCGGGCCATGTTCCCCCGAATATTCCCAGTGAGGGCCATGCGAAAGCTGTTTGGCAGCGAGGCGATGTGGTACTTTTGCATGGTCTTTGCTGGGTACTGACTTGCTTAATTGAGGCTTGATTGGCTTCTGCAGATCGTTTTCCAATCGAGCTTTTTGCGCACTGCTAAGAGTGCGAGGGGCATGCTCTTCATCAGAATGTTGCTCGGATTGCTCTTGGTCTTTGCCGGCCATTTTGCGAAGGGTCTTTGGTGATCGCAGCTCGTTGTCTTCGTGAGTATCGTCATCGGCATGAACAGAGGCCTTTTCGGTGTCTTTCGCCGCCATTTTCATCTTCGATTTTTTATGGGAACTGGGTTCATCTTCAGCATCCTGGGCCGACTCTTCGTGAGTAATTTTTGCAACCCGAGTTTCGCCCCTAGCAACTGCCTTGTCTGGGTCTTCGCTGTGTTCAGCATCGTGGTCTTCATCGTCTTCGGCAAGTATTTTGGCCTTTTTGTGGACGCCAGGACTGGTATGGCTATCCATGGTAAAATCCAGAGAGCTCGCGACCGGACCATTCTTAAGCAAAGGCCAAAGGCTGCCGGCACTAACCAGAAATCCAGCAAGAATGGTCATCAGAAGAGCCGGCACGGCTTTTTGATGATAGAGGATTGCCGCCATCAAACAAAAGCCGGTGATGACTATGCCGCCCAGTCCACTCTGATGAATCAGTTGGGAGCGACTGGCTAAACCATCCGTGGCAACGATCAGAGGCAAAGCAATGCTTGCGACAAGATAAGCCCAAAGGCTGGAGGCAAAGAACAAGGCCGTGAGGGACTTAAAAAAGCTCTCATGCAGCCTTCGCCAGAAGAAACAAATCGACAAACCCAAGGCGATGAACCCGAGGCTGGTGGACCGTGTCTGGCCATCGGCTCCATTGAGTGTGATCGTATCTTTGAGACCTTCAAAAGCGAAAATAACAATCGTAAAGAGGACACTCATGATGATGTAAGTGGGCGTCCCCTGTTGATC
>JBGSRE010000122.1:0-18602 GCA_041737755.1 Oligoflexus sp. | reverse complement strand
TTAGTCAGGCTTTGGCAAATCGCCGTAAGCCACCAGATCCTATGCCTATTTTACTGACTTGGTATCTCGTCGGGCTCATAACCCGAAGGCCGCAGGTTCAAATCCTGCCCCCGCTACCAAAAAGATTAGACGCTCGGATCGAAAGATCCGGGCGTTTTTGATTTGCACTCTATGTTATCAGGGCACTTGGTCGATGCAACAAAACAGCTTTTTCAAGGCAACATCATTTTAAAGATCGTACGAAGCTCGCATAGTAGAGCGGAAGACTGATCCCACCCTCGTAACGACTCCCCGCAGAACCAATTAACTTAACACTGAACTCAGGTTTATATTTTTGCCGGTAAGTCTCGAGGCTTTTCGATCGCGTTCGTTTCCCAGATTTAACTTCAATCGGAATAGCCACAGTGCCATCTTTCGGCATGATAAACTCCATTTCCGCTGTACCATCTGATTCCCAGCCATAGAGCCTTTGGCATCCGGAAGCTATCAGTTCGAACGCAACGAAATTTTCCGCGACATAACCTTTATAATCAAAATTTGCGTTAAAATGCAGTGCGAGCGTGAGATCCAACTGAGTCGAGAGAATACCCATATCAAACGTAAACAGTCGGAAAACAGTTTCCTAGGCCAGTATGGGCAGATGAGGATCTTCCACTATGAAGGTTCGATAGAGCATTCGCATCTGCTCAAGCCAGTGGATCGGCACTCCTCGGACATTCACGGACTATGAATGTTTTTCCAACTTGGCGAGCGCCGGTGATTAAGAGTGGCTTTTTCCCTTCGCTGGCCCAGGCCTTAATTAATTTCTCAACATGTCTACTTAGCGTAATCATCTTTTCCTCATAGTATCCGGTGATTAAGCTAGAATTGAGACTTTTAAGGGGGTATTTTTCACCTTTTCAGGACTTTTAAGGGGGTATTTAGTCGACATTTGGGAATTATCAGAGGGTATTCAGTCCGCTCCCTGCCGCAAGCAAAAGGCGATCAGGACATTTTTCCAAGCTGTCTTTTTAAAAGCTGGGGACACCTTAAAGCCAAAGAAAGCCGGATCATTCCGCAAAATTTCATCTGAATTATCTGATAGATAAAATTTTTATTGATGATTTTCTGGGAACTGACCGATGAGGATGATGGTGAAACTCGAATCGAAACAAACACCGAGGGGACTTACAATTGAACTATAAGCCACTGCTTGCTGTACTAGCGAGCGCCAACCTTTGGTTACCTTCTTTGAGCTTCGGACATGCGCGTCTGAGTGTAACGACTGCTACTGGTGCGATTCCACGACTCGTTTCGCGAAATTCCAGTGATAGCAATAAAGGCGACGTGTCTTCGCCTTGTGGTCCTGCCAGTCTTGCTCGGAGTACGAATCCCATCGTTCTCACTGTTGGTGAAACGATCTCTTTAGAATACGAAGAAACGATTGGCCATGAAGGAACATTTCAACTGAATTTTTCAAGAATGGGCCAGGTGAATTTTAATCCACTGTCAGCTGCTCAACCAGATACAAATATCCCCGTAGGCGCAGTCCCTAATAAGGGTCAATTCCAATTTACCGTTCCGAATACCCCATGCACCGACTGCACGATCCAATTCGTTCAGGATATGGGCGGGACACTGCATTACAAATCATGCGTCGATGTAGTCATCACGCCTGTTAACGCACCACCACCAGCACAGCCAGCCGGCTTTGCAGTCACCAAATAAGGGAGGATCTCAGAAATGATGACAACTAAAACTTCTGTTGGCCTTTCTTTGACGCTAGTGATTGCCACTCTGGTCTTCGCCTGCCAATCCGAAGAGATTCAAGACCAAAGGAGTGTGGCCGCAAGCGGGACAACACAGCCAGCCAAAAAAGCAGAAGACGCCAATCCTGAAAACACGAAAGTTGAAGCACCAGCAAGCAAACCAGTACCGCCGGTCGGTGCACCAGCCGGCACGCCTCCAGCTGTCGCAAGCTATAGCATGGCATGGACTGTTTCTGCTGATCCCGCTATTGTTTCTTATAAGGTATTCATCGTCCCTCCCGATAGAAACCCTCGATTTCCGGGTAAGACGGACATCCCTGTTCAAATCAAGAACTATCCTATCGCTGGACTGCAAAAGAATGGTGATAAGTATTCAGTGGTCGTCAGCAATGATGAAATTAAAGCGGCTCTAGGCGCTTCGGTCGTAAGCCCTGCCTCTCCTTGCTTTTCAATTGTTGCAGTCAATGCTGTGGGAAATTCCACTTACGCACCAGTGATTTGTCCTTAGAATGGACCCGAAAATCGAAATCCCTTCACGAGGCACTCTGTGTGTCTCTTTCTTATTTTGATATATTTTTGAGATCCTGCAATAGAATCTGCCGTTCTTTTTCGCTGATTTGGTGGCGGGCAAAGTGGGGCGGCATTTGTTTGTTCTGCAGTCTAAACTCTATAAGATCCGCCCGTGCTTTTATATTATTCAGCAGCTGAGATTCGTTTTTACCTGCTAGAAATGGTGGAGGAAGATCCTGATAAAGGTGACATTCGCTGCAGAATTTAACAAATGACTGCAGTCTTTGGTCTTTGATGGAGCCGGGACTGAGTAAAACCTTATCCTCTATATCTCTCTTTACGCTCAAATCCAGGTTTTTTTGGCAGCAGATACTTTTTTCGTATTTGGTTGCCATTTTTTTGTCAAACTCCTGAAGAATTGTCTCTCTGGAAAGCGGATCATCCTCCGCCAATGGCAAGTCATCAATAGTCCTTGTGAAGCGGAACCATTTCTCCCTTGGCAAACAAGTCAGTTGCCCTTGCATCTTGGATTCTTCTTTTGAATTCAAACCCTGGAGAAGATCGGCGGGATCTGGCAAACACATTTCATGTGCTTCAGTTTTTGGTGTCCCATATTTCTGTTTGCTGATTGTGAGATCAATGGAACGCTGCTTTGGTTTTTCATCGAGTAAGGAACGAAAGTGACCGAAGTCTTTCTCGGTAAAGAAGCTTTGTCCCATGCTCTTTACAAAAATGTGGAATTTGTAAAACTGAAGGCCCAAGGGATCGCTTTTGGAAGCCATGATAATGTGCATAGACTCTCGTGGCATGCTGGGGTCCATTTCTGGCGGCATTTGAAAGGACAGATGCCCATTAACAATGGGATTATAATCGGGCAATTTTTCAGAGGGCAAATCGATGGTTCCATCACCTAAGACGGAAACAAATCCACGTAACAATTCGAGGTCGGGTTCCAAAGAGATTTTGTCGTAAAGATTTGTGACAAGCATCCATCGTATAAGTTTCCTCTTGCATTCGACCTTACGCTTGGTAAAGGCACAGATATCCTGCCAGGCTTTTTGATATGCAATCAAGAGAGCTCCGAATCGAACCATATCTTCGAAATGCTCTGGCCGTGGCAAGGCGTCGTATTTCGACGAGCTGTCATCACGAGTTAATGGAATGCCAAAGTATTCCTTGTCACCAATTGCAGCTATCGATAATTTCTGCAATACAGGATTGAAAGCTGTTGTTTCTAGCCACTCGCCTCCAGCAAAGATGGGAGTTCCTCCCTGATGACAGCGCAGGCACAACGAGCGAGGCACGTAGCGAGCTTGAGCTTTTCCACCGGGATAAAAGTTATCTACAACTTGAAACTCAAAACGACCCAGGATGGGGTTGTAGCTCATCACTTCGAGCTTCTTGGCTGCTTCCACATAGGCAATAAAGAGCCGCCCCCGAAAGTGGGTATTCATGCTCTTACTGAGTTCACTGGTAGAGACCAATACTCGAGGAAATTTGAGGGAGTTCGGGTATGCTGCCATCTTTTGCAGAGATCGCCCGAAGGGTACCACAGAAGTAAAAAAGGAGGAATGTTGGTTGAGCTTCTTTAGCAAAAGCTCAAAGGGGTGAGGTCCTTGAGGCAGAGCTTTGCCATCATAGTTTATGCCTATTGTATTTTGCATGGAGTCAAAGAACGAAGCACCTTTAACTGGTATATCCTGGGCTTTAACTTGCGAAAAATCTACTAGATACGCGGCCAGTAGCAGGCCAATGATCGCATGAAGGATTCGCCACTCCAGTTTCATCATTTGAATATGCCTATACAATTGTTAAGTCTTAATGAATAAAACAAAGCTCTCGATGAACGGATTACCCTCGGGAGTGCCATGAGATTGATTTACGGAGAACTTCCAAGCTCAGGAGGCCTTCTGGAAATAAATGGATTCTCCGAGGGTAAAAATAAACTCAAAAGGAGCAAAGTCAAGTTCAGTTACTACCTCTTCTTTCAGCAGCCTGACCTCGGCTACTCCGCCATTTTTCTCGAAATATTCCTTTACGGCACTCATCCCGACACCACGCCCTGATATTTCATTGGTTTCAGCGGAAGTACTAAATCCCGCCTCAAATATGAGTTCCGCAACCTCTGTCTGGCTGACTTTCTGCTGAGGTTTAATCAATTTCCGATCGATGGCAATTCTTCGGATCGCCCGCAGGTTCAAACCGCGACCATCATCTTTAAAGCGGATCACGAGCTGCTGGCCCTCGAGGCTGAGTTGGACAGTAATATCACCCTGAATGGGTTTGCCAGATTTTATTCTTTCGGCAGCGGTTTCAATGCCATGATCCATGCTATTTCGAATGACGTGAACAAAGGCATTCCGAATCAAGTCCTGTCCTTGTAAAGAAAGCAGAATATCGCCACCATGTATGTGGATATGGGGAGATTCCTTACCAAGGTCCCTTGCCAGCATTTCTGCATTCGACAGTACTTCTCGAAGTATTTTTTCCGCTGGTGCAAAGCGAATTCCTTCTACCGTTTCCAGAAATGGCTTCGCTCTCAACTTGAGACTGATAGATCCCTCTTTATCAACCTGTCGCAAAAGATGGTGAAGCTGTTCAATTTCTTCATAGGAAAAGCTCTTCGCCATGTGCGTGTCACGACCGAGCTTTACTTGGTTTAGATTTTGGTAGTGATCGAGTAAAGTCTGGATTTCTAAAGTTTTCCCCCAGAGGTGATCCCAGCTCCATTCTAACTCTTTGTTTTGAATCTGGGCTATGGTTTGCTCGAGATCATGAATCACGGGAGTCAAATTCTTAAAACCGAGACTCCTTCCAGAACCTTTTATGGTGTGATAGTTAATGAAGAGAAGCTTTAGGACTTCGAAGTCCGGCTTTCGATTTGCTTTGAGTAGGCGAAGATTTTCGGCCATAAAAACTTGAGATGAATTCATAAAAATGCCAAAATCACGCGATGATATCTCTAGGATCTCAACTATCATTTCGACTTCTTTGGAACTTTCCTTTGACTTCAACTCCATATTTTTGAGAAAGGTGACGTCTTTAAACGCCAGCAAGATCTTTTCGATTCTACCCTCTCTGTCAAAAATCGCATCCCATTCGAGTTGGAGAATGTGTTCGGATGAACCGTGCCGAAGCGTCAGCTCATGCGGGAGTAGGTGTGAGTTCATCTCAAAACTGACCTGATCCTCGTCGAGGCAATTATCCAGTACGGCCTGTATTTGACTCCTTTGCTCTTGGGATATGACGGCATTCTGAAACATAGAATCCATGATCGAAGCTCCAGCGAGCGCGTCACTATAAAGAATTTTCGTGGCTGAAACTGAGTGAGTTTCAGTGATTCTTAGCCCGGGTTTTTTGATGAGAACAATCCCGATTTGGATGCTTTGCAGAATGGATTTTATCTCTCGAGTTTGTTCCTCAACCATCATTTCGAGATGGGTATTCAGGTTTTCAACTGTTTTCTTCTCAAGAGCAAGACTATTTCGCGTCTCGTTGTTTTTATGGGATATATAGTAAACCTCCACAAACACCAATCCCATCATGAAATAGGGGACGAGTGAAGGCGAATCCAACTTACCAAGCCCGATCAATAAATCGCCAACAGAGCCCAGTATAATAAAACTAATTTCTAGCGTGAAGAGGTAGCTCCGAAGAGTAGCGTCTTTACGCAAGCCCCAGCAAAAGTAGCTCAACTGAAAAATACTCAGCCAGCTGTAAACCTGGAAAAGAAGCAGAAAATTAGGACTGTACCAACAACCAATCCAAGTTAAAATCGAAACTAAAATTGTCACAGGAGCTTTTCTTTTCGGAAAGCGAGTAGGGAAAATAGAATAGGAAAAAAGGTCAACAATCGAAAAGATAGCGAACCAACAAAAGCCTTGGATGAGCCAAAATTGTCTCACATTGAGCTCGAGGAACGGACTAAAGATCGCGGCATTATGGAGAGCGCTAAATAGACAAACAATGGTGGCCATCAAAGCAACATAAAGATTATCCTTCTCTCGCCTCTGCCAAAGCCAATGGAGGGCATGATAGATGGCGACCATAAACAGTATGCCTAGCAAAAAAAGAGCAATTTTGTTCTGAATGTTTTGCGATAGAGATAGCTGCGGATAGCTTTTCAATTGCAATTTGGCGATACCTGGCCATGGTTGTTGTGATTTGAAAACTTTTATAGTTAAAAGAAAAGGTCGATCTTGAGCCGGAATCTTTATGACATTCCTTGGATAGATCATCTGTTGGCTAGGTGGTTCTTTTGCTTCGAACCCATATTCATGAATCAGTGCCTCATTGATGTAAACCGCATAGGGGATCATGTTGCTAGCGTAGCGCTCATTGATAAGAAGACCGAGGTCCTGACCCAAAAGATCAGCCTGATCAATCCGCTTCCGAAAGACACCGACTTCGACTTCCGCGAGTTCTTTCTGTGAATTCCAGATAAAGGGAAGCTTGACTATTCTGCTAGGAATTTCTGCATTGGTTGTTGTGAATTCCCATGAGCGGTATAGATCTGGTGTTTCGGCTTTGGCATGTTCTATCACAAAGCAAAAAATCACTAAAAAAGTCAAGATATTCAGCATATCATGCTCCGTATATTCATGTGGTCCCTAGCCTTTCCTCTCATTGGAGACAGGGCAATCTTTCAAGATCTTCTAGCTGCCCTGTAGATCCTGGTATCTGCTGGCCCCAAAAGTACCTATCGCTGGGACGGAATGTTAATGACCAATTTTGAGCAGTGAATAGAGCACTTTAGCCAAATCTCCTCAGCTATGTCTTTCGGATTACTAGCTAAAAAGTTTAGATTAGGAAAACTCCGACTGGTGTTCGTGGTTTGGGAAATTGATCATGGAACGAGATTTTAGCTGATATCTAATGGACTTCCTTTGGTGGACTTATGGCTCATTTGAGCGCTCGCATAAGTCCTCCTGATTTCATCGCATGTCGAGCCTGAGCAAACGGAACGAGCTCATCAAGCCGCCAAACTGTCTTCTAGAAGAATCGTATAGAGAGCTGGCGGCAAGTGGATGTTCAAGCAAAACGGGACTCCAGCCTGGTCAGTATCGGATCGTATCAAGGTCAGGTCCACTCGACCGCCGACCTTTTCAATATACTCTCGGACCGCACTCATACCAACACCGCGACCCGATACTTCCGTCAGCCCCTTAGCAGTGGAAAATCCTGCTAGAAAGACCAGATTAGCTATTTCTGTTGCGGAGTGAGTTTGGTTTTGAACCAATAAGCCTTTTTGTAGACCCAACTCACGAAGCCGGTCCAGTCGAATACCTTGACCATCATCCTGCACTCGCAAGAGCAAGTAATCGTCAGTATCTTTGCTAACGAAGAACGAGATTTTTCCAAAAGCGGGTTTGCCTTGGCTTTCTCGGACTCCAGGGGCCTCGATTCCATGGTCCATGATGTTACGCAGAATGTGAATAAAGACATCATGTAGGGTTTCGACAGCTTCTTTGGTGAGACCCACGGGAAGACTCTTGAGTACCACTTCTGGCTGAGGTTTATTCAAATCTCTGGCTAGCTGAGGGAGGAGGCGCGAGACGTCGCTGATTAAATTGCTTATGTCCTGATAGTAGAGCTGAAAAAAAGTTCGGCGAACTTGATCCACAAAGGGTGTGAGTTCGTGGTCGAGTTTAAGCTCACCTATTGAAGCAAGAGCTTTGATGTTCTCACGAACAGTATCTAGATCCAAGCGAACCATATTTTTGTTCTCTACTCGCTTTAGTTTATCGCGATTGATTCGCTCATATTCTGAAAAAATGAATAGGACCTTTTGTAAGTCGGACCAAACCTGTTGGTAGTCCCAAGTCGCTGAGCCTTTTTGGATAGAGGCAATAAAATGTTCAGCATCATGGACAGTGGAAGTCATACTAGCAAAGCGGTAGGTTCGCGCGGCACCTTTGATGGTATGGAGATTGATAAATATAATCTTCAAGACTTCGGCGCTGGGCTGATCTTCAGTTGCCAGCAGTCGTTCATTTTCGGCTAAAAATCGCCGTCCGCTATTGAGAAAGTGCTCAAAGCGATCGGGTGGAACCTCTATAACTTCGGTGATCAATTCCATATCTCGTTGATGCTGTTTATTTTTTTCTTCCATAGCTTTCAGTTCGGTGACATCGCGCAGGGTGACCAAGATCTTTTCAATGAGGTCGGTCTTCTCGTTGACCACAGGATCCCAGTCGACGAGTAGGATCTTTTCTTTTCCCGATGGATCGGTATATATACATTCGCGAATCAAGTTCTGGGCGTTCATTTCGAAGTTGAGAGACATCTCATTGATGCTGCTTTCTAGCACCGACGCGATCATAGCTTTCTTCTCATTGTCCAAGTTGGTTGGACCAAAAACTAGGTCTAAGGCTAGCTGATTGGCTATATCCTTTCTTCCAAGAATATCCGTGAGATAGCTTGAGTAGTCATCGCCGACCTTCAGTCCGGTCCGCACAGAAAGAATACCTTGATGAATGGTGCGAAGAATGGTTTTTACGTCGCGAGTTTGTCGATCCACTTCAATTTGCAGATGCTTGCTCAGACGATCAGATGTCTGGAAGGCAAAGGCAAAGTTGCTACCGACCACGAGGGATTGAGCAAAGATAAAGGCGATCATTCCATAGTGACCAATATAGATAAATTCATAGAAACGAAGGTAAATGAATACATCATTGGCCATGGCACTTACCAGCAGCGTAATGCCCAACAATGATATTGCAGCACCTCGCTGTTTGTGAATAACCAAACCAAGCAAACGCACGAACATGATGCCGCCGAATGCCAACATGATTAGCATGACAGTGCTGAAGAGACTTGGAAGACCTGGATAGAATAGGCCTGCGAGCATGGAGGCAAAGTAGATGGAACAAACTGCCCAGGAGCTGCGCAGAGCCCAGCGAGGGTAGTGCTTGGGAAAAGTCAGCGAGAAAAATTGCAGATAGAGAGCCATTCCTAAGGGCAAGGCGATCACCACCACATAATAAAAGGGTATGAAGGTGATCATTCGAGGCTCGGGGTCAAATCGAGCATACATACCTTCTGTTGAAAAAAATCGCAAACCCATTAAGAAGGTAAAGAGTGCCATGACCAAACTCGGTTTATCCTCGCGACGTAAAGCAAAGAGCGAAAGGTTGGAGATAAAAAGCAAACAGAACATGCCGAGTATCCAGAATGCTTGCCAATTGTTACGCTCTTCCTCTGTTTTGAGGCTAGCATATCGACCGATTTCGGGTACCAAAGCCAGCCCACCAACGACACGATAGGCGCTGGTCTGGACGATCACGTAGCCACCCTCAGCGTTAAGCGAAGGCAGAGGGTAAATCTTCTTAAGGTTTTGCATCTGAGTGCCTGCCGAATCTTTGGCAACCGTCCCGACTGAGCCTAACAAGCTGAGGGTTCGGGTTCCGGAGTCGAAAAAGTAGGCTTTATAGTTTGAATTGAACTGACTAAACATCAAACCATATTCACCCGGAGTTGCTAAGAGACCCTTGATTTTGAGTACATAAGTCACATAGCCGAAGTCCTGAGCAACGCCTGGTGCTGCATCTCGCCAGTAGGTCCCCGTTTTAATAAGTGCGGTTGGAGGTTTGGTGAAGAGCTCGCCGGTCCGCAACTCTTCCTCGGTTTCGAGATGATTCCAATACAACTGCCAGCTCCCGGCGAGAGGAATCGATGGGTTTCGATTTTGGTTCCATAAACTCAGATCGAGGCTGCCATCGACGGAATCAGGTAAGTTTATGTCGGATGCGTAAGAAACTTGGGCCCCCTGCATAAAGAAAACTAAGCAGAAGTGTTTCAAAAGCTTGATCATATGCAGGGCTCCTGATCGAAGATGTGGGCCCTTGTACTTCGGCCTCGTAGGCATTGTATTGACTATACATTCAGGGCAGAGTTGCGACTCGTTTTCTGGTCCCTCATGATCGCTCTAACAAACCAATAATGTTTGGAATATTTTGCAAACACTCGCCACAATCAGCCGGTGCTGTCGAACTTTGGTCAAGCTCTGCCCTCTATGGTAAAATCATGCAAAGAGATAGCAGCTTAAGGGAGAGATAAGATGAACGGTTCTCACTTAGAACGATACAATTCGTGGCTCTTGAGCTGCCTCATGCTGCTTCTCTGTACCTTTATCGCCAAGGTTCCGCTGCTCGCGGCGGAAACGATCCTGGCTGATGATTGGAAGCAACTCTCCCGTATTCAAGCGGTTTCCCTCGAAGCTGACTGGAGTGGTCGTTTTTTTGGTCGTTCGATCTACTTTTACGAAAGCTCAAGACGAGAGACCAGCCCGGAGCAGGCATTCCATGTTCTTATGGCCACAGAACTTGAGCCTAGCAAGGAAGATCGCCCCAATTTTGGCATGAGCACCAAAGCTCATTTTGGTCTCTTCGCTCTCGACAACCCGGGTTCGAGCGAGCTTCCGATCGTCATAGAAAACAACTTCGGCCTGATGGATCACTTTATTCTCTATCGCGTCACGCCAGTCGCGATAGAAGAACTGCTCCATTCAGGAGATCGGTGGGGCTTTTCCGCTCGAAGCTACAAGGTTCGCACGATCAACCACGAGATTATTCTACCTCCTGGCCGGAGCTACTTCATGACGAAGACCTGGGGCGACAGTAGCATCCAGATGCCCCTTCGTCTCTGGAAGCCGCGAGACTTTTCCGAGAACAATACTAGTGAGTACATGCTCCTCGGTATCCTGCTTGGTTTTCAGATTGTTATGATGTTTTATAACCTTTTCCTGTTTATCTGGATCAAACAAAGGGTCTATCTCTATTACATCTGCCTCGTTGCAGCCAATCTGATTTTCCACATATCAAACTTCGGGCTTGGGCAGCAGATGGGCTATCAAGTGTTAGGCATTGAAACTTATCTCAACACGATCCAGATTCTGAGCGTGGATTTCATCGTCATCTTGGGCTTGGTCTTCAGTTACAGCTATCTTGAGATTGATTATCGCCGGTACCGCTGGCTTGAATATGCTATCAAAGCAAGTATCGGAATCTCGATGGCCAACATTCTTATCAGTCATTGGATCTCGGACGTGCTCGCCAGCTATATGATTCTTGTCAATTCGATGATCGCTATCAATCTCTTTATACTCAGTGGTTTTATTGCTCTAAGGGCCGGCTTTAAGCCTGCCAAATCCTACCTCGTTGCTTGGGCTTTCTATTTGGTCGGTTCAAGCGAGGTCATCCTTGTCTTTTTAGGTTTTGCTGAGGCCACACGCTGGAATTATTGGGCTCAGCTGGTTGGCGGTTCGGCGGAAGTGGCCCTTTTTTCCGTGGCACTCGGCGTTCGCCTCAAATTTATTCAGGCACGACAATCCGCAGCGATCAAGCAGTTGAATGGGGAGCTCAGCAGCATGAACCAGGCGCTTGAACTTCGGGTCGAGGAGCGGACCCGAGATATTCGAACGATTCTTGCCAACATTAAACAGGGTATCTTTACCGTCAAGCAGGACTTCACCATCGATCCAGAGTACTCGCCCTACCTCGAGTCGTTGATCCAGCAACGCAACTTAGCAGGCAAACCGGTTACCCAAATTCTCGATCGCTGCCAACTCAATCAGGATCGTCTCGATCAGACTCTTGCCTGTTTTCGTGCTAGCCTTGGTGATTCGATGCTATCGTTTGATGTCAACGAAGGAAACTTGCCGCGGCAAAGTACTATCAAAGACCAGGATGGCAACCTCAAGCATGTAGAAATGGATTGGGTGGCGATTGAGCATCAAGACACCGTCGACAAAATCCTCGTAGTGATAAGGGATGTGACAGAATCAAAGCGCCTTCTTGAAAATTTGGCTCGCAAGGACCGCGAACTCCAGTACGTTTCCGAACTCATCGAGATCAAGCCAGACCGCTTCAATCGATTCATCACGGTTGCTATCGAAATCATTCGAGAGAATAGAACCCTTCTTGAAGGGGCTGAACTTCTAGAAGATGAGACCTCGCGGCGCATGCTCATCAACTATCACACTCTTAAAGGCATGACCCGTACGATCGGCTTTCAAGAACTCTCCCATCTGGTCCACATCGCTGAACAGTCGCTGGTCGATCGACGTAAACTTGAGGCCGGCGGAGATATCTCTCTCATCGAAGCTCAGCTTGAGGATGTCGACCGTTTGGTGCAGACCTATCTGCGAATCAATAAAGATCGTTTGGGACGAACTGTTGACAACGATAAGGTTCTTCTGCCTCGCGAGACCATCTTTGGCTTGGTCCAGGGCATCGAACAGCTCGGCCTAGCGAATGATCCAGCCATTGCCGGTCGCCTCCTCACCCTCAGGAGCATCTACTATCGGTCCATCGAGGATATCGTCTACGATCACATCGCAGCGATAAAAACAATGAGCCGCGAGCTGGATAAGATTTTCCCAAGAATCATTTTTGAAGGCCTCTCGTTCGGTATGAATCCAAAAGTTGCCGAAGTGATCGATGCTGCCTTTGTCCATATCATTCGTAACGCCTTGGATCATGGTCTTGAAAGCTCCAAAGAACGACTGGAGCGAGGCAAACCGGAACGAGGCAGTATCACTATCCAACTTGAGCAAAGGCCACGCCGGCTAGAAATTACGATCTCTGATGATGGTCGCGGACTTCAACTGGAGCGGATCGAGGCGCGTGCACGCGAAATCGGCATCAATACCGATCTCTTGTCAGACACTGATCGCTTTGATCTTATTTTTAACTCCGGCTTTACCACCAAAGATGAAGTCACGTCTATCTCTGGGCGTGGAGTTGGCATGGACGCTGTCCGCTCCTTGCTAAAGAAGATCGATGGGACAATCGCCATCCTACCGCGCGAGGCTATCGGACGTTTTGTGCCATTCGCTTTTTGCATAAGTCTACCCGCAGACTCTTGTGTTGAGCTCAATATCGAGTACCAGGCGCGAGCCTTGGCCGTTTGAGAACTTGCGGAAGCTTGGCTGGGTATGGATCCATCATGGGTGCTGCCCATCCTAGAGTCTGCAAAAGGTGACTCCATACACACAAATGTAGCGGGGAACACTCTGTGCTGAGGATTAACTTCAGATTCAAATTAGGGGCGCTTGGTATCTGTCATGGGCATAGAACATTTGATATATACTTGGCAATGAAAACTGGCCTTATCAATCACCATGACAATTCGGGATTTTAGGCTGACTTTTGTAAGGGCCAGCTCAAGTAAAACGTGAATGGCCGGAATCCTCGCTCTTCGGCTGCTGTAAACTCAATGGAAATATTGCCGCCGATCGACTTTAACTCTTCGGCGACGGCCATCATCCCAATGCCACGACCAGAGATAGAACTGACGGAATTTTTGGTACTAAATTCGGGCTCGAAAATATAGGTAGCAAGCTGCTGTGCATCAAGATTTTCTTTGCCCAGCAGTCGAAGCTGATGGCGTATTCTTGCCAGATCAAGCCCTTTGCCGTCATCTCTAAAACTGAGGGCGTATCCATTTTGATCTTGGTGAAGGTCGATCGTGATGTGGCCATGAACTGGCTTATTCGATAGCAGTCGTTCATGTGCGGCTTCAATACCATGGTCGCAGCTATTTCGTATGAGATGCCCGAGAATATTGATGAGAAGGCTAGTATGTTCGTCACTGAAACGGCAATCCTCGACATTCCAAATGAGTCTTGGTGAAGGTTTACCTAATTCTTCAGCAATTTGTTTTAAGTCATTTCTAATGATTTGCATAAGGGGTTCGAACTTGCTTTTTATCAAAGCTTCCAAGGCATCTAAACTCGGGTATCTTGGGGTTTGCTGTTTGAGGTAGTCGACGAGTTGGACTAATTCCTGACGTTCGAGGTTTATGCGCCCGAGTTCAGAATTTTTCGGTGCCAAGTCTTCCTCAAAAATTTTAACAAAAAATTTCAGATCTGAACGCAAGCTCATGACGAGTTCTTTCATCTCAGTATCGTCAAGACTCGGGAATTCAACTAAGCGGCTTTCTATGGTATGGCAGCGTTCGGCAATCGCCGGGAGACCAAAGGAGCGAGCGTTGCCCTTTAGGGTGTGAATGATGGCCTTAAAGCCACGAATATCAAATCGCTCAGCATGCATAGCAGTGTCGAGTTTCCGTTCAAAATCGACCATATCAGCTATTGTCAGCGGAACAATGGCGGAAGGTGCCTTGAGCAGTGCTAAGAGAAAGCTGTTCCGATTTTGCACCTCCTTTTCCCGCGCCTCATCCAGCTCAGCTTCGGTATTGTCACGAACAGCTACAAGTATAGCGCGGATTTGTGACCCGCGCATGACCGGAGCCCATTGAAGCAAAAGGACTTGCTGATCAGACTCAGGAGTTTTTCGATAGTGAAAGCGATCTGGTAAATGATGAGCATTGAATTCGTAGCTTTCTATTCCCTCGCCGACACAGGTCTGAATGATACTCTTAACCATAGATCCCCGATCATCGGAAAGTGACGATCTTTGCATAAATACAGATAAATTGTTGACTTCAGAGCCGATAACACGGCTGAATTGTTCCTCATTCTGATTGGCAATGCATAGTTGATCGTCAACTGTAAACATGGCTTGCTGCATAAAGTGAAACATGACTCTAATATTTTCTGAGGTTGCTTCGGTTCTTTCTTTATTCCTTTGCAAAGCCTCATATAGTTTTTTCTGAGAGATCGCAAAGATAGAAAGTGCAATGCAAATGAAGCCTGCAAAACTCATGAACGTTATAAATGTGAATAAGGAGTGGGCGAAGGATCCTTCGCTAAAGGGCGACTGGAAGATTGGGTAACCTCTGATTTCTAGGACAAAAATGCCTAGGTAAAGAAGCATGGCGACCAGTGTCAATGCGACAATCTCTTTCACACTGCGGAACAGCAGGGCAGCGATTCCTGGAGCGGTTCCCAAGAGCCAGCAGGCGACACTCGATTGAATTCCTCCGAGGTGAAGCGTGACCCCGGCAAGACCGAAACTAGTAGCAGCAAGATTGATTCTAGCCAGAAGTCGGGTTTTTCCATACCAATGAAGTGGATGAGTCACGATCAAGCTCACTGCCACTGTACTGATTGAAAGCGCGGCCGCATAAGCTCCCGTCATGATATAGAGGATCATATAGCTCAACGCGACTGTCAAACCGATATTGGTGAAAATGAAAGCGGAACGGGCAAACCAGAAGTCCTGGATGCTTGGATAGTTGTCGATGCGAATGCCGCAGAATTCCATGAGTTTGTCGAAGTACTGTGCCCAGTTTTTACTCATGCTGTGAATTGCCATTCCTTAGAATTAGGATCTGTTTCATGCTCGTAAGATATCAATATACTTCCTGAATTCCAAATCTTGGACCATGGAAGCCAACCGAGGCTGAAAAGCCGATTGAGAAATTGAAGGGAGATGAATGCCGCGACGGTTCTACTGTTCTGGTCCAATTCATAATATCATGCTGGCAAGCACCCAGGGAGATAGTCTAGCGTTTTGATAGCTTAACCCAAGCCTTGGACAGCTAGTCATTTTCCAGGATATCCACTTAACTTTCGATTCGGGACAAATATTTTCCTCCGCATCCCTGTCGGACTATCGCTCGCAGCTACAGCGCATAGTTGAAGTGAATTTTTGACGGACCGAAAATCGCCCTGGGTGCAAATGTGAGAAGCTCATACTAGGCGTACTTGTCAATCGCCTCGTTAAAGCAAAGCTTTGGCAACAGTTTCGGCTGCTCTTCGCCCTGATTCCAATGCGCCCTGTTGAGAAGGGCTGATCGTATGATCACCGCAGATGTAGATTCCATTTTCAATGGACTTACCCAACATGGGGAGGGGAAATTGGGGTAAAGCGTAAGGCACGCTATAGTGCCTGAGGTATCTCCAATGTCGGCTTTGTTCGCCAAACAGCCCGCTTAGTTCTTGCTCGAGAGCTGCTTGGGAAGGAGCTTCGCATGTGTTGCCTAAAACATTGATGCTCAGCAGTGTTTGGCCCGGGGGCGCATAGGCCGCCGAAACGTTTGATAGGATGGCTATATGATTGATAAGACGGCCCGGGTGCTCGGCCTGGAGATAGAGCCAAGTGCCTTCATAAGGGGGAGCAGGAGCCTTGTAGTAAAAGGTATGCACGCCTCGAAATGCTTGCTGCGACTTCTGTCCTATCAAGGGAGAAAGTTGATCCGATCGTACAGCCGCGATAGTTGCCTTCGTTTCTATTTTTTTACCATTGCCCAGCCTTACCCAGTGGGCCCCAATTTCAGACACGTCGGTACTGAGAAAGATTTGGGTGGACTTCAGTCGAGCGGCTAGTTGCTGGCTAAGTATTCCCATGCCCAGCCGCGGCACGGCCACAGGACTTTGGCCAAACATTTTGTAAAGAAATAGCATAAACGAGGCCGGTACCGATAGGCTATCATCCAGGAAAACACCGGCAAAAAAAGGTTTCCAAAAATTGTGAATGATGCGTTCAGAAAAGCCATAGGAACGAAGAAATTCAAGGCTTGTGCCACGATCAAGGTTCTGGAGTTTTTGATTGTCAATAAAAGCAAGTTTCAACCTGAGTTTTGCAATGAGAAGCTTATCCTGAAAGGATCCAAAGCGAGAGACCAGGGCAGACCAGCTTTCTCCTGGGTGAGCGAATGGATCGCTCACCTTAAATGTTTCCTCCAAGGTCTTAATGATAGCTCCGGAATGAAAGGAGCAAAGATCGAGATCCTTAGGATTCAAGAGGCGTTTCCATTCCGGATAGGCGGGCAGCATCACCTGAAAACCGCGATCGAAACGGTAGCCATCTGGAGTTATATCGGTGCGGACGCGACCACCAACTTCAGTCTCCTTATCGAAGAGCAGTGGAGAGAAGCCCAATTCTTCCAAGTGCAATGCACAGCTTAAGCCTGCAAGTCCGGCGCCGATAATGGCAATCTCTTGGGTTTTTCTCATCTTCACTCTGTACTCCTGTCAAGATTTCTATCCTCTGCTATACCCAGTCGTAGTTCCGACATTTCAAGAGCTCTACGTTATTAAATATCGGGCGCATGATGGAAGAGTATGTATCTGCCGAAGGTAAAGGTCAACGCGCCCTTGCGGCCCTCTCAGCTTCGTGGCGAATCGTCTTGCTTGCGAGACTTGATGGTAGATAGAGTTGTATGTATAGCTTGATTTATTGGGTCGATTGTTGCTGCTATTCGAAAAGTGATGAATTTTTGCAATTTTCCAGTTTTAACTGACCATTTTAGATCTTGATCCTGTTTGCGAAATCGTCAAGGGAACTTGGGCAAAGTAGAGGGTAGAAACATCCTTGTCGTCTCGAACATGAATGCCCGCTTCTACTAGATCAAAGGGTTCGAACATATGTTGAATTTCAGGTGTTAAGCTCATCCAAACTTTACGTTGAACTATCATCAAACTTGATGAGACTCCCTGTGGAAAGAGAATATGTCTCATTCCTTCATAGCGATTCGCTAGTATTATGGATCGTCCGTAGACATCGTATTCCAAAGTTCCGGACCGAGGAAAATAGCCTTCGATAGTATCGTAGGCAACGCCAATGCAGCAATGAATTGGCTCTTTGTAAGAAAAGCGAAGAACCTCTTCTTGAAAAAGTTCAATAAATCGAAAGGCCAAAAGAACAGCAGTACTTGCCACACTTTGGTTTCCTGGAGTCTTAAAGGGATAGCCAACAGAACATAGAAATCCATCACCAACTTCTTTGATTCGGTAGCCCTGTGCAATCATTTTTTCAGAATCGTAGCCTTCGTCGATGACGGAAAGACAACGCTTAATTGAGTTCTCAAGAAAGTCTTTCACATCGATATGCTCAATTCGCGAAGAGCCCACAATATCAAAGGCCAGCACGCAAGCATACCCTTGCCCTGTGGGCATTGTTTCTTCAAGTGGCTTGCCGCTTTGCATCATCTGCAACTGATGAGGGTAGAATACCTTTGCTAATTGATTGTAGCTATGTCGGCGCATTTCTTCTTCACGCTTCAAGTTCATGAAAATCTTGTTATAAGTTTGGGCGATGGCGAAAGACTGGCAGATGGTAAAGAACAAGAACCCTAAATGAAAGACAAAGGTTTGATATTCGCTAAAGAAAAGCATGTTCACGAGATCGATTATAGCAGCCACAATGATTCCACAAGCCCCGACAGCAATGGTGATTGCGGCCGTTCGTCTGCGATAGACAGCTCGCAGGACTATGAAGAAAAGAAACAGGGATATGCTTGAGGAGTAAAGGAAAAAGGAATTAATGATTCCCGTAAATTGAGAAGGATCAAGCAGAAGACTTACAATAAATCCCAACGAGACGATAACACTGGCAATCAGCCAAGCTGGTTTGATGTCTTTGGGGAACATTTGCTGAATGTAAAACCAAATCAAAGGCGGGACTACGTAAAGTGTCAAGTATTCAAGTCGAAACA